>NZ_JBEBKJ010000016.1:0-50079 GCF_040079455.1 Methyloglobulus sp.
ATTTCAGCCGAATACCGCCCATTAAGGTGAATGCCAATTCAAAAAAATCGGCTTTTGACCAGTCAGCCGGAGTTTCTGCTGTTTGTGCAAAGGTCTCGTCTTATAGATTCACAACGAAAAAATACTCACATGAGAGCAATTTTTGCTGCCCCAAGCCGGACTGGGCATGTTGCCCCGTTCGTAGCGTTTCCGTGTGGTTCAAAAATGTCACCGTCGGCAAAGCGTGAGTAATGGGGTAACATACCCCGTCACGCGTTAACGCCGCGTCCAATGTTTTTTGAGGGTAGCTCAGGGCATGCTCCATTGTTTTTTTGTTGGCAATGCCAAAATCACTTGGTTTAGGCTAAAATAGCGGCTTCGAATTCTTTCGTTACTTATGCACATAGGACAGTATCAGACAGCGTCAGGGATTTTGGGCGTTAGTGTAACGCACTCCATCACGCATCGGATTTCAACCCCCGTCCTTGCTAACTATATAGGCTATGTAGTGCCCCGATAAATAATAACGGGGCGATTACGGTCAACCCAACCGCAAAGTAAAATAGCAGGTCTTTGATGGCTCGCTTCAACGGCTTTAAGTAACCTAAGGCTAGTGTTACCAAAAAGGCGAACAAGGTAACGGCTACAGCGTAAGCCAATAACAGAGCTGCATCGTCTGTCGGTAAACTGAGATAAAACAGGATGTAAAGTAAGCCACAACAGTCCGCCAAAAACAGCGCTATTCCGTCCAAGCCCACTTCAGAACGGTTTTGACGGATAGCCGGGCCAAACGTGGCGGTCAATATCAACAGCACCCATAACGCCGTTTTATGCCAAAAGGCTTTATAAGAGGGTGCTATACGATGAATTTCGCCGGAATCATCATAAACTTCATAACCAATATAATCATTCTTATCTTCGTAAAAGAACGTGATATCCGAGCCACAACATAAACGCGTGAGCATTAACAACACCGGTTGAAAAGCAATAAACAACCAGAAGAGGCGATAGCATAAATAAAAAGTGTCATCCTTCTCAAACCAGCCTTTTTTGTAACAATAAAAAGCTATGGCTGTTGCGATTCCAATAAGTAAACAGAAAAAAAACCATATATATAATTCAGCCAGAAGTCCTTCTGTATATTCGCCGCCCATAGTCAAAAAATATTGGTTGAAATTTTCGGGAAATGGAGTCGAATCGAAGCTTCTAAAAATGCTGCCCCGATCCCACTCGAATGAGCAATACCAACTTTGCCTTGCGTAATCAACAATTAAACCTTGCTAAAGCAGAGCCATGCGTTTTATGCCACTTGCCTGCCGGTACTGTAGAGATTAACCTGACCTTATTGTTCGAGCGATAACATTTAAAATTAGTATTCTAAAAAAAAACGAAAACCAGCACCAAGCTAATGAAATTTAACCAGAAGGCAAGTTCAAATAACATATTTCTGGCAAGTTGTTTTACGCGCTGAAAAGAAGATAATTTTACCAAAATCATTATGGCAATTACGGTAAAACTGATTGCGCCAATAAACAAAATGACCGGACTGACTGCTGGTAAGGTGAAATAGAAAAACAAATAGACCAAGCCGCAACCATCCGCCATAAGCAACAAGACACCGCTAATACCGGCATCCGAACGATGTTGGTGAATCGCAGGTGCACATGTTGCCGTCAGGATAAACAGGACCCACATCGCCGTTTTGTGCCAATAGCCTATTTTGAAAGGGAATTCATCAAAGTAGTCTATATCTTCGCCTTCAAAAAAACCGTATTCATATAAATTTTCAACATGCCCGTAACTGTCTAAATTTCCGAAAATAGTTAACAAAACGAAATTGGTTTGCACAACTACTAAAGGGAGTAAAGCGATAAACAACCAGAAGCACCGCTGCCGAGAATAACCCCTATCTTCTACAAATTGGCTGCGCTTGTATTGGTAACGTGTAGCTATGACAGCGACGACATAAACAAGAATAGTACTGATTTTTTGTTCATATCCTGAAGAATAAACCACATACTCCATGCCAAATTCGCGTGGGCAAAACAAAGCGCAATCAGTAAAAAACAGTGCCAAAGCAAAAAATAAATACAGGTTTGGATCTGTGTAGGTTTTGGGTTTATCTGGCGCGACATGATGCTTGATGTGGTTTGGCATGTTAAACACAACTGAATTTTTACTGATCAAAAGGATTGGCATCAAGGTGCAGAAAGCGTTGTCTTGATGCCATTGGAAATGGGCAAGGACTTAAAAATTAAGGAGATAAAATAAACTAGCCTTCAACGTAAATGCATATTTTATTGTCCCTGTGCAGTATAAAGGTCTGTTAAAGAGGTATTACGAAACTTATTGATAATATAACTTAGGGTCATTGTTCTCTTTTGTATGCCGATGACCTTGCCAAAGCTGGTCTTCTTAAGAAATGGAATTGTTAAAACACCGTTCAGATAGGTCGCTGCGACACTTGACTTAGTAGCTGTCGACGCAAGCGAAAAAACATACGTGTACTTTCCGGTATTTGTTGGGTCGGACAAGGTCATGGATTTTGGGGCTCTAGTTGACCCCGTTAACACCACTGGAATAGTAATCACTGGATAACCAAGATCAAAACTTACACTGGGCATTCTTGCATAAAAAACTCGCAAAGCTACTTTATCAATGACGCTCAATACAGGGCTTTTAAGGCGATTGGGGTTGCAATACGCCATAATCGACTGATTATCATAGGCACCAATACGTAAATTACCGAAGATGAGCTGACCCAATACAGGGGAAGGGTCATTGGCTCCGCATGACAATCTTTGATAAACAAGTGGTTCATCAGTCCTATTTTGCTCGTGCGACATACCAAGAACGTGACCGAATTCATGAATGACGACAGCTTTGAAGCAATTTTCTTCACTAATTGATTGAGCTTTGCATCCTATAAATTTAGCATCATTTCTAGTATAAATTTGATTTTTAATCATATCAAAATCTAGAACGACACCGTAAACTAAGTTGGTTAAATTTTTACCCAATGCTTTAGTGTAGGGCGGTGGTAAATTTCCTATTGGTGTTTGAAGTGTAGCAGTTGAACTAACCAAAATTCTGATACCGGAAAAACTAACGCTAGCAAGAGGACACGTTCCCTTATCCGCGAAATATATCAAGGAAGCCGACCCGTTCCCCGTTGGGTTAGTGGTGAAATTTGTCACATCGCCCCAGGCCGTATTGGCGTAGTTTAGGGTATTTATTCGGCGCTGTTTCCAGGTTGGGTGATGAACGGTATCGCTGATGGTAGCCAAGTTTTCCCAACATACTGGAAGTTCATATTTATGGGTCTTCGTATTTAAAGTCAGCGTCCAAAGTTGGTTATCCCGAAAAAACGCCTTCGCCTTCGGCGTTGCAACAATGGGCTGGTTAACCGCCGCCTGGACGGAAACCGTTATTAACACAATGAGCAGGGTACAAACGGTGAGTTTTATTTTCATGTTAAGTAGCCTCGTATATGAGTTGCGTGGTTGGAGAACAGAACAAAAACAGCTCTACCGTACGGAGAAATTTTATTTATATCAACCTAAATATAACGTTAGTCTAGTGTCCCGACCCTTAGCAAATGCGAGGCTGCGGGATGAGGTTTGTAAAACGCCGCGTCCATTGTTTTTTTGTTGGCAATGCCAAAATCACTTGGTTTAGGCTAAAATAGCGGTTTCGAATTCTTTCGTCATTTATGCGCATAGACCACCATTGGCTTAGTGAAGCCAGCCACGTTCCTTCACCTAACGTTGATGACCGCGCAGATCCAGACGATATTTCTTTACTTGTTATCCACTGCATCAGCCTTCCGCCGGGCGAATTTGGTAATAACTGCATAGAACAGCTATTTTGTAATCAGCTTAACCCAGATGCGCATCCTTATTTTAAAGAAATTCATCAGCTTACGGTATCATCCCATCTAGTCATCAAAAGATCAGGAGAGATCGTGCAATATGTACCGTTTGACAAACGCGCTTGGCATGCTGGACAGTCTAGCTATGATGGGCGTGAGCAATGTAATGATTTTTCTATTGGGATAGAACTTGAAGGCACTGAGACTGTAGCTTATGCAGAAGCGCAATACCTTGAACTTGCCGCCATTGTTAAGACTCTACTGAACACTTACCCGAAGTTGACTGCCGAACGAATTGCTGGCCATAGTGACATTGCCCCCGGACGCAAAACAGACCCAGGCGAGTCATTTGACTGGCGGAAGTTTTATTGTTTATTGGCGTAGTGATGTCAGAAAGGTAAGATGAACAGGAATCCACTGAAATTAACTGTTGATAAAGAACTGATCCCCCCCATCAAACATATAGTCATAATTATGTTAGCGATTATCAAAAAAATGTTCTGTCAAAAACTTAGCCTGATATTTTTTGCGCTGATTTTGCCGTCCCTGTCATTTGCTGCTGATGGCACAAGTGTGCAACCTTTGGATTTGACTAAACATTGGGTGGGCTATCTGGCATTAGTGTTATTTGCTATCGCATACATTCTCGCAATGACCGAGGAAATAACTGACCTGCGTAAATCGAAGCCTATGGTGTTTGCGGCGAGCATGATTTGGGTGTTTATTGCCTCTGTTTATGCTTACGGCGGCATGAGCGAACAAGCTGGCGTTGCCTTTCGATCCTTCCTGACGGGTTATGCCGAATTATTTTTGTTTATTATGGTTTCAATGACTTACTTGAATGCCATGGAAGACCGTAGCGTATTTGAACGGCTTAGGGCTTGGTTGTTAAGCAAGAAATTCAGTTATCGGCAATTGTTCTGGATTACGGGTTTCCAAGCCTTTTTTATTTCATCAGCCTGTAACAACCTAACAACCGCCTTGTTGATGGGTTCGGTAATTGTGGCCTTGGGGAAGGGTAGCCCGCGTTTTGTCACGCTGTCATGTATTAACGTGGTCGTGGCGACCAATGCCGGTGGCTCGTTCAGTCCTTTTGGTGACATTACGACGCTATTGGCGTGGCAAAAAGGCGTTGTACCATTTGGTGATTTCTTTTCACTGTTGATTCCAGCACTTGTCAACTTGATTGTGCCAGCTTCTATTATGCACTTCTTTATTCCAAAGAATAGCCCCGAAGCATTGCTCGAATCGCAACCCATGAAACGGGGCGGATGGATTATCATCGGTCTATTCGTGTTGACCATTATTACTTCTGCCTGTTTCGAGAATTTCCTCAGTTTACCGCCCGCCGCAGGCATGATGTTGGGACTGACCTACCTGAAGTTTTTTAGCTATTACTTACAAAAAACATCTGCTATTCAAGATGATTCTGAAGCTGAAGAAGCTCAACCTGTAGCAATATCGGGGCAACGAACGAACAATTTGGCCGCATCGACAAGCAAGAATGCTGTTGGAGAAAAATCCAGTTACATTGACTATTTTGCCCCCATGAAAGTCATGAATACAGCACGATACAAAGCGGAAATGATAGATCAACCCTTTGATGTGTTTAATAAAGTCGCCAACCTGGAATGGGATACCTTGCTGTTTTTCTACGGCGTAATGATAGCTGTCGGCGGATTGAGTTTTATCGGTTATCTGACCGTAGCATCACAGATTTTATACGTAGGGCTTGATCCGACGGTGGCAAATGTTTTGGTCGGCATTGCCTCGGCTTTTGTTGATAACGGCACCATCATGCTGGCAGTTTTGACTATGGCACCCGATATTTCTCAGGGACAATGGTTATTGGTAACGTTGACAGCAGGTGTTGGCGGTAGTTTGTTGGCGGTCGGTTCCGCTGCGGGTGTCGGTTTAATGGGGCAAGCAAAAGGAATTTACACGTTTACCAGTCATTTAAAATGGACTCCCGCCATTGCTTTGGGGTATTTCGCCAGCATTGCCGCGCATTTTCTTTTGAATGGGCGTTATTTCTAAAAATAAATATTCCTGATTCATGTAGCATTCAGCCTACTGTTGATATTATTCAGCCAAGAATTTTAACCAATGGAGAAAAACATGAATATGCTGGCTAAAAAAATCGTTTCGTCGGTTCTGGTGATGTTGCTGTCTGCTTGTGCCTATCACCCAAATCATTACAATTCTTATCCAGGAAATGGCTCCTATTACCCCAGTTCCGGCTATGGTAATTATCAACAACAGTATCCTCACCACCACAGAGGGCATACTTCTCCTGGATACTGGGGTCAAGGTAGGCCGCAAGGCGGTCATCATTCTAATAATTATTACAACCGTCCCCAGCCAAACCAAGGCGGTGGTTGGTCAGGCCATCATGGGGATCACAACAACTACTCTAATCAAGGCGGCTGGCAAGGTCACAATAACCAACAAAGGTATGGGCATGGTGGTCATGGCTACAACCAAAACAACGGTGAACACCAACAACATTTCTCTGGCAGATAAGTTTTTCTTAAAAAACACTATCCCGCATTTCCCTCGCCAACTTATCATTACTCTGTGAAAAGACCTGCTTTCAGCGGGTCTTTTCTTATCTGATCGTGCTTTGATCATCATGCCATGAAACACAAAGCTGAGGTGAGTTTTTAGTCGCCAACGCTATCAAACCCAGCTTTTTTTATATACGTTCTACCTAAGCTATTGTTCTGCAATTGCTTTCAATAACATCGCCAAGGTGATTGCATTTGCCGGATGTATCGCCTAAACTTCCGGTCTGGTTTAATTGTCATTGTGATTTCGAGTGACCCCAATGCCTGATTTATCAGATCGCTTTAATAACAACTATAAAAAACATGCGATGGAAAATCGACTTATAACTCAACTAAAAAGCGGCGGCATTGGCCGTTTAATCAATATTGTCCAGACGCTGTTCGTCAGTTTCCTGCGAATCTGGTCTATCCCCATCGTGCTTCTGCTCAGCTTGGCATCAGGATTTACTACGTTTTATGGGATGTCCTACTTTATTACGCCCTGGATTGCGCTGATCATTACCGTTGCGATTCAATCCATTATCGTCATTTGCTCATTTGAACTCGCGGGCATACACCTAAAAGCCAATCGGCTGCGCTATTTTAGCGTACTGACTTCGCTAATCATTGCTTTTGTGGCTTCGATGGCGTTTTCTTATTTCAAATTCTACGAAATTTCAGAACATGGCAGTATCCGCATCGAACGCATTAATGAAGTCGGCAATCAAGTCGATGAATATTTAAAAAAACTGGTCGTGGTAAAAAGCAGTTTGTTAGCGCAACAGAAGCAGGAACTGGAAAAACTGGCTAAGGAAATGTCCCAAGCTTATTTCGGCAACCATCCTGATATTCCATCACAATACAAAAACCAAGTGGGTGAAGGTCCTGTCTGGCGGCATATTAAGGCAGTCCATCAGGAAAAACAGGTGCAGTTAACGCAACTCGAACAACAATTCAGCCTGATTGACCAGTCCACTGCTACGCTCCAGGCTAGCCTTAACAAACTGGATAGTGACCTTACCCATAGCGAGCAAGCTTATCAGGAGGTATCCCAGAGCTTACATAAGGTGCAACTGGAGTTTAACCAGCTAACCGCCAAGTACCGCACCGATTTGCCCTCTGCGCCAGTGTTGATGACGTATTCGCAGTTTACGGAAACCGTCAAACCTTCCGTTAATAACCTGCCAAAATTCACCTTGTTTCCCTTGATTATCGCGGGGATGGTGGATTTTTTTACCGTATTGTTATCTTATCGACTGGAGTTTTCAGCGCCTGGCCCATTGACTGAACGAGAGGAAGAGCTAGTTTTTGAATGCCTCAAACAATTTAGCGAATTCCGCATTAATGAAAATGATGCCGTGGAAATTATCATTGAAAAAACCGACATCGAACGCGCCCGACATTATGTCGATTGGCCGCGCATGTTCGCCGTCGGCCTACTGTTAAGCCGTGGTTTTTTGCGTAAGGTAGATGATCGACGTGTGGAATTTGCACCGAATCTTTACCCGTTAATCGCCGAGAAAATGGGCGATAAATTGCAACAAATCAAAGCTCAGACCGCCATGAAAAACAGCGCACGTAACGGTTAAGGCATGAACACTGATAATCCACCAATTGAAAAATCACCATTAGAGCAATGGTTGGCCGAAATCAGCACGGAAGCCGATGCGCTCAGCCAAACTTGGGATCCTGGCTTTGACGGTGGCCGGCAAATCGTCATCGCGCGCTTGGGGCCGTTTCAAAAATCCTACCTGCGTCCACCGCTGTTTAACGCGCGGTTTTATCATCGCACCTTTCCTCTCCCTGTTGATGAATGGCGATTTAACACTCAAATTAAGCTCTATGGCGATTTTTGCATTGTCGATGCGCTGCTGACCATCCGCTATCAGGCTTCGATAAAATACGCCCAAACCAATAGCGATGCCTTACCCAACATCAATCAGCACATAAAGGCGCGTTGCGAGGGCTTGATAAGAGATGCCGTCGATCAAGAACTTCGTAAATTGGCCAATGGCGACTGGGTAGAACAAGGCTTATCGTCCGTGGAACGGCGCGTAGAAACCGCAATCAACGAAACCCTGACCCTGCAAAGCGTCCAGTGCCGTGCCTTATGTGAAATGCTGACCACTTTTTCCGAAACACCGGATCCCAACAAATTAGACAGTCGCTTTGCCCATGACGATATTTATCTAAAAATATTAAAGAAGAACTTTGAAACCCAGGAGCATCAAAACAAGGAACGCTTGCGCCAAGAACTGGTCCTGGAGCAACAACGGTTGGAACGCCAGCAACGCCTGATCGACCAGTATAATCAAGAACAAGCGTTGCACCGCATCGAACAAGAACAGGCCTCGCTTAACCTTAAGCGTCGCTTGGAAGAGCAGGAACGGCAACTGAATGAGCAATTTCTTATCGAGGAACGACTCCACAGGGAGCAGGTTTACCACGAACAGAACTTAAAACGGTTGGAGCAAGAGGCTTCAGCACTAGCAAAACTGGAAATTCAGACCAGCCAGCTTGAAAATGAGCAACAATTACTGCAAGAACGACTGCAACACCAACATCGTATTAAGGAAATTCAACTCGCTGCTGAAATAACCGACTTTGAAAAAAACCAGGAAGCCTGGAATACCAGTCACGAACGGCTAAGAATTGAAAAAATAGAACAAGAAAAACGGCTTAAACAATTGGAAAATGAAGCCTCATTGGCCTTACTCGATACCCACCAAAGTGAGGAGCAAAAATTACAAGAACGCCTACTCATGGAAAAAATGCTGCATGAAAGCCGCCTCAAAGACATGGAGCTGGAAATGCAAATCCAGGAACACGAAAAACGCTACACCGCCACCCAACAACTGGACAATTACCTGCGCCGCGATATTGAGCTATTAGTCCTGGAAAAACACCGCGGCGAATTGCTGCAAGAAGTTAAAAAAACCAAACACGATGAGTTTCCTGCCCTCAATTCGCCTGCACATCCAGAAGATAACAGCGATTTGTAATCGGCTGAATTTTACTAGCTAGGCTCTTGAACCTTGGCGTAAGGCATATTTGTATTAAAATCTATCAAATGTCACCGTTGATTTAGAGCACATTCACTATCGGTTCGCCAACTCAAACACTAGTTTTTTACCTTGATTTGAGTAAAGCTCTAATTGTGTTACCGACACCTTATATCGCCAGATATTTGTAAGCATCTCAAAAAGTTATTCTAAGAGTCCCCTCAATCTAGCCCTCTCTCTTTGGAGAAGGTAACAATGAAAACTTATTGAGATAATTGTCGATCATTTTTTGAATTGGCATCAATAGCTTTATCCAAAGCAACCAAATCTTGCTCGCTTAAATTATCGGAAACGTGCTTGCTCGACACAGAGAAGAAACGGCCAACCTGTTTTCAACCGCATAATAATACCTTTTAATCCCACAAAACGGTGATTTCGCCCTACCTCCATTGCGGCTATGCAGTGGATTTGCCATAGTAGCAGTAAGGCTCGTTGAAGTCAGACCCTTATTTCAAACAATAGTCCTCGAGGAAGCTATGTTCTACTGCCATTTCGCACAAATAATTTACGTTCAAGTATCAGCTAATCAGCTAACAGTACGAGACCCAAAAACGGGTGAATCATTTACTGATACTCCAGAAATCGCAATCACCAACGACCACCCTAATTACCTGTCTATGGGCAACGACGCACGTGCACATGAATCGTTAGTGTCCGTCAAAATTATTAAGCCATTCGCGCATCCTCGATCCATGGCATCGAGCTGTACCCTTGGTGAGGCGGTGCTAAAAGCATTTATTCTACGTATAAAACGTAGGTCGGTTTTGAGCTTAGGCTTAGCACCCGCAATCATCATGCATCTAATGGACATTCCCATTGGGGGCTTCACTGAAGTTGAGGCACGCGTGTTCTATGAAATGGCTATAAGTGCAGGGGAAACTTATAAAAGTAAGGTGACTGTCTGGCAAGGCCAAAACCTCAGCGATCAAGAGCTTCTTTCTGGAAAATTCCCAAGCAGTAGCTTTGGTAAGGTACTGATGTCACGTCGTGACTATGTTGATATGCTGTCATAATGCGCGGTGTATCAACTCACCCATATTCAATACTGAAACTAAGGGCATTGTTAAAACAATATAGTATCCACTTTTATGTACTTGGAAAGATTGATCTAAAAAATAATTTCTATGCTTATTTAGCAATACCTTAGTTCCTACGAGGAAAGCTGTAGTTTGATTACCCACTGTATTTCACATAGCTCCACTATTTTTAATAGCTTCTTTAAATTTACCAAAAAAAATGCCCCCAATAGGCAATTCAGTCGAATTATTTTTAAATTGAAGGATGTAATTATCTTCTTTATCAGGATCAAGCTTAAATCCACTAACATATTTTAGATTAACGATAGTTTTCTTGTGGGTTTGTACAAAATAAGGTAGCTCGTGTTCTAACCAGCTTTTGAGTGTGATATTGACACCCTTTAGCACCTCACCATTAACCAAGTGCACTGTCGCTTCATCGGAACAAACATACAAGATTTCATCGGGTGTTAAAAATTTAGTCGGTTTTGTTTTTTCAACATGTCCATCCGCAGCTAATCCAACCTTTTTGTATCTAATCTCAATAAGTGTATTTCTTTTGTTAACAGGGCGATCTTTGCGTATCCTATCCAATAGCATATCTACATCAACCTGTCCAAACGGCTTAAGTAAATAACCAACTGGCTTAATCCTATTGATTGCTTCAATAGCATGTTCCTTCTTACCTGTCGCAAAAATGATCCACGGTGGATTAAGCATATTATTTAACGCAAAACCAAAATCTAAACCGGCGCGATTACTTTCAGTTTCAATATCGATGTCCAAAAATACCCCGTCTATACTGTCGTCTTGCTGGATAAGTTGTTTGGCTTGCGAAATGTTTTCTGCTTCACCGACAATCTCAAAATCAAAATGTCTCGATGTAAGGCAATTCCTTAAACCTAACCGCGCTAACGGTTCATCATCCACCAAAATCACCCGCCATTTATTTACCATGCTTTACTCCGCTTAGGTAATGTTAAAAGTACTTCCGTATTTATTCCCAACTGGCTACGTATCTCCAGGGTTGCCCGACCATCAAATGCCAGATTAAGGCTTTCACGCATTTGATACAGCGCACTACCACCACCACGATCAGATTGTACTATCTGTTTGCCAAGTTGTTCCAAGCGTTCTGGAGAAATACCGCAGCCATTATCTTGCACCGATAATTGCAAGCTATCGCCGTGATCGGTAGCTTTAAGCGTGATTTCCAACAGTCCTTCCTTGCCTCGCCTGCCATGAAACAATGCATTTTCTGCCAGCGTTTGCAGGCTGCGTGGCAAAATATAACACGTCATCAAATTATCAGGAATTTCTACCATTAAACGGAATTTGCCAGGAAAACGTAGGTTTTGGAAATCCAAATAGTATTTCAATTGCGCTAATTCTTCTGCTAAGGAAATGGAGTTGGCGCAGGCCGTTTGCCGCGTGCTATCCATAAATCGCGCCAGTTTTGCCACGTATTCGGTTGCTGTTTTGGGATCAATACTGATCAGCGTCTTAATGGCATTGAAGGTATTATTGAGAAAATGCGGCTCTATCTGTGCGTGTAAAGCACGTAACTCAGCTTGTTGCGCTTGCAATTTTAAGCGGTCACTGTCTAAGTCTTTTATCACCATAAAAAACAACAAGCAACCTAAGCTGTTGACGGGCAATATCAGCGGGAAGAGATTTTTTACCAGCGCGACCGCATTGGCATGAGGCTCAATCAGACAGAGCAGCACTACCTGTTGCAAACAGGTACTCAGTATAGAAACAATTAATACTCCTTTAATTGTGACCGTCCATTCAGGCCAAAACCGCCTAACTAATCCTGCACTTAGTCCCTGTAGTACGGTTGCTGCGCCACCGCCTATACCGGCAAAACCACCCACATCATAACGCTCCCAGCCAGCCAATAAACCGGCACCTAAACCTACCCATGGGCCACCAAACAAACCTGCGGCTTGTATCAAAAGATCTCGAAAACCAAAAATGGCATACGAATCCTCTATCGCTTTAAAGCCAGAGACCCATTCAATGATTTTGCCACCCTGGTTAATATCCACTATAAGACCACTGTGAGTGCCGATAATAGCCAGTACGCCAAAAAACACTGCCGTACATAATTGGTATTGCCAACACTCGTTTACGTTGCTTAAGGCTCGTCTTAAAAAAGTGACCCGCATGGAGACAAAGGCTACCATCAGCACTACGCACACTCGTTCCAGCAACTCAAGCGCATTGTTTAACAAATCCACAAAATATCCGTCATTCAAAAAATCCATCGCTTCTATTCTGTTGTTAGTAATGGGCTTATCTTAGCAGGGCGGAGATTATTTAGCGTGGAGTTTAATCACGCAAAACCGTCCATACGAAAGGGGAATCCCCCCATTTGAGCAGGGAGACAAAACGTGATGATTTATTTAGTCGATAATTAAAGTTAGTTGATGCACTGAAAAAACGGATGACTGCAATATGAACAACAAATCCAAAATAGCCTTGGTTGTTTGGGATTTGTTTTTGCTTATTGATTCGGCTTTTTAATATTTGAACCGTTCGTGCTGAGTACGTCGAAGCACAATTAGCCTTTCGACAAGCCCAAGGCGGGCGGGAATTGTAGAGATCTTCAGCGGCAAGCCGCAAGACAGACTACATAAATCACACTGACTTATTTTTTCTTTGGAGACATAAATGGCTGATTTTGCTTATTTCGACGGTTGGTCTGTACTTATCTATCGGTTTGCCATAAATAATGCCGTGAAGAACAATCAGGTTGATGACTTTTTGGATGATTTGGCAACCTTGTGCAATTATCAACTGATTAATTCATTTGATAATAACCCTACCCTGCATCAACCCAAAACCGTGCTACTGTTTTTGGTCACATCGCTTTCGGACTTTGAAGCCTTGCGGGATATTAACTACCCAGAATTTATACCGAAGATAGTCAGCTATTTTTTCACACCAGCAGAATTTCACGCGATAGATTCGATAGATTTTCGGCGACCTTTCAAGGCACGTTTGTTTTACTTGGTTTACCCAGACCAGGAAATCACAGGCGATTTGATCTATGCCAGCCCTATCAAAGTATTCGATGCCATTTATGTTAGGACTATCCGAAATAAATTATGTGGAACAGTATTAGCCCACGACATAGAAGCTTACACTCAAATAAACCCGCAATCAGCCATCGCCGAGATGAGGGAAATAGGCTGGTATCTTAGAGATAAAGGCTTAAATCACTCGGATAGTTTTGCCGGTGCCTTAGCCATTCGGTTTGGCAAAGGGGCGATTATCAATGCATCAAAGACCGATAAATATCAAATTAGTAATAACAATATTTGTTATGTTGAAAATTATCGTCCTGAGACCAACGAAATTGAATACATCGGCCATTGTATGCCGTCATCAGAAAGTTTAGTGGCGAATTTAATTTTCCAGGAGTTTCCGGCTATAAATTTACTGCTTCATTTCCACCATAAGAAGATGACAAACTCACCTAAACTTGATTTTTATAAAACCAGCAAATATGTCTCTTACAGCATCGTTGAGGAAGCAAAAACCATAGTCGAAAAGCTACGCGAAACCGGCAATTTTGTCATCGCCTTCGGGCATGGCGAATTCTGTTTTACAGAAAATTTTGCCGAAGCACGGAAGGTGATCAGTAAAATTCAAAACTTAATAATTTAAGGGAAATACTGAGATGGCAAATACTAATGCACCCACCGTGTTATTTAGCTTTCAGCAAGACTTAGCGGAGCTGACACATAGGCGTGCTATTAAAACGGCATTTATCTTAGCCTTTGGCATTATATTGCTGAGCGTTTTAGGTTACCACGACCTGCTCCCCGATCCGCTCTTCTCTGGGCTTACTGTAATGGTACTATTGGTAGTAGGGTTATTCACTTTTTTCAATGTGGCTGATATTTACAGCGCATCAAAAGGCACTGGCGAGTGGTTAATACAAATCACTCCAGAAGAGTTTTTATGGCAATCGCCTGTTGGCATTGGGCAACAAAACTTTAGCGTAAAAGTGTCAGAAATATTAAAGTTGGTTGTAATTTATAACTCCAACAGAGAAGATGGCGCAGTTAATAATCACGGATATTACCTCATCAAGCATTGTGGCGAAGAGATTAAGCTCCAAGAAGTACAAAATCTCGATTTAGATGAGGTTTTTCTCGCCCTAGAAAAAGCAGGTGTTAAATGTCTGCGATGACAAGCCCTATTCCCTCAACCCTATTATTTAGTGCCTAAATTTATTTAACTATCAGCCAAAATTTTTATCGGGAAACGCAAATCCATGAAAATACTATCCTATTTAAACCCTATATTTGCCATGTCAGCGCATCCAGAAACCTTAACGGAAGAGGGTCAAAAACAGCCTTTGCTCAACATTTTACTTTTTATTATTTAATGGGAAAACACAAAATGAACAACAATAAAACAAGCAGGTTATCGGCGATTTTTGGCATTCTGCTAAGCGTTTTCGCCTTACAGGCGCAATCTGACTGCGGCTCTTTTGAGGATTTTGTCGATAATAAAGATGGCACAGTTACCGACCCTCGCTTTGGCACAATCTGGAAGCGCTGCGCAGAAGGTGCGGAATTTGATGGCAAGTCATGTAGCGGTAAAGCCTTATCAACAAATTGGTATGAAGCTGCTGAGGCTGCAAAAGCTAGCCGCTTTTTAGGCAAAGATGATTGGCGCATTCCTACTTTAATAGAATTTTATGGTATCACAGGACATAAACCTGGTTTATTTGAAGACTGTAAAATGGGTTATTACAACGAGCCCAATGACATTGCTGTGAGTAAAATGCTATCGGCGGGATCTTATTGGTCCACTTCGCGCTCAAAAAATCAAGAAAACGGTAATTTAATAAAAGGCATCAACTTTAACGTTATCGATTTTGTAACTGGCGACTTTAGCCCCGTTGCGGCTGGTTACGATATACCTTATCGCTTAGTACGTGCTGGTGTGCCATCACCAACATCGGCTGGCAAACTCGAAAAGCAATTTGAGTTTGATCATGAATACGAAATCACTATTTTACCAGCTTTAAAAAAAATGCAGGCCACGGATAAAGCTTTACAAAAAATTCTTGTTAGTAAAGACCCTGAAGCCATGTACTCTTATACTCTCAGGGGATCCCAAGGTAGTTCGTTAGTTTTAGAGGCAATCATTTCACGCTTTCCCAACAGCCCATTTGCAGTGAAAGCGAGAGATAAAATGAATGATTTTGAAGCTTCATCTGCTAGTGCTCAACATACACTAACTGAAGATGCAGAAAGAGGAGCTCAGAAAGTGCGCGGCGAGATGGATGATTTCCATCGCCAACGGGCAGCTCAAGAAAATCAAACCAACCAAGATGAAGCCAATAGGCGTTGGGCGAATGACCCTATGAACCCAGCCAATGGGCATATGAGAGGCCAATAACAGTAGCTAACGTAGCTCACAGCAGTGGATTGCGCCAACAGGGGTTGCACGTCGTGTCGTCATTGGCAGCCCAACATCCGGCGCAATACGCCTAAAGGCTATTGCGCCTTACGGCCTTAGAATAGACACAATGAAAATAAATAGGCTTACCCTATTACTAGTCATCTTCGCATTGTCGGGATGTCAGGAGATACCCCGTGAATCCGATGTGTCGGGAGAAGCACAGGGAACTACTTACCACATCAAACTGGTTTTGGATGGTAAATCAACGTCGTTGAAGGAAATTCGGGGGCAAGTCTCAGCGACATTGGACGGAATCGATTCTAAATTATCGAACTACCGGAATGACTCCGAAATATCCCTTATCAACCAACAAGAGAACACTAATTGGCTCACAGTATCTCAAGAGATTACCGAGTTGTTGGTCATCGCGCATACAGTTTATGAGCGATCAAACGGCTGCTATGACCTCACCGTAAAGCCCTTGTTTGATCTGTGGGGTTTTTCTCGTCACGAAAACCGGATTCCTAGCCAGGATGAAATCAACGCTCTCCTGCCCCATCTGGGCATGTCGCTTCTGGAGGTGGATGAGGTCAACCAACGCATCAAAAAGAAAGATCCTAAGCTAAAAATTGATTTATCTTCCATTGCACAAGGTTACAGCGTGGGTAGGGTTGCTCGCCGCCTAGAGGAGATGGGCATAAAAAGCTATATGGTGGAAATAGGCGGAGAAATGATGGTTAAAGGCCGCAAAGCCAACGGCGATAATTGGCGGGTAGGCATTGAAACTCCCACGCCTTTTATCCGAAAGCTCCATAAGGTCATTAATGTCAAAGAACATGATGGTATGGCTATCATGACGGCTGGAACCTACAGGAATTTCTTCGAGGAAAACGGGCAAGCCTATTCCCACATACTGAATCCCAAGACCGGGCGACCAGTGACCCACCACCTACATTCGGTCACTGTGATGCACGACGATCCGACTTGGGCTGACGCTTGGGATACCGCCCTGCTCTGCGTGGGTGAGAAGGAGGCTGCTCGAATCGCGGAAGCGGAGAAGCTCAAGGTACTCCTGATCTATGACAAAGATAAAAAATTAAAGGAGCACATGAGTAAAGCCTTTACGGCTTCACAGTGACCTGCTTTTCTAGCAGATCAGCGATACTTTTTATACCAGAGGTTTTCAAATCGCCTGATAAGCCTGATTAACGTAATTTACCCCGACCTTTGTTGTCAGGTTCTTTCGTTACTTTGAAATGGTAATGGCGGGTGCACCCTGCCTCGCCAGATCGGTCATGGTCATTTGAAATATTTGGCACAAAAGCCTGAATCCCTCACGATTCCATTGATAACCCACTTCCGGTTTGAGTGTGTAATAGTGATCGTCAAACTGTACACTAATATTGTCACCCGATGGTTCATCCTCGCTAACCAGCAACGCCATAGTTTGAACCGGATTCTCGCTAACATTGGGAGTTTGCGGATACTTGCCAACGGCGTATTCTGGATCGTCGCTGATGGACTGACCAATAAAATTCAGCACATTATGAAAACTGCGTAAGCGAAAAACCCCATGTATCGGCCACTCTCCGCCAGGATAGCCGCGTCGGATATCGACACTGAGATCGTTAACCGCATATTGTTCGGCTTCTTCCTGTAAGCGGATACGCTCTTCATTAGTCAGTGAGGCCGGATCGTAATTAGTCAATAAAAATCGCCCAATCACCCTTTTAGTCAGTACGACTTGCTTGCGTTCAGCCTGATACACAACCTTGTACTCTTTCTGCAATGCTGACAATTGTTCCGCCGACAAGGATTCAGTAGGTAATGTCGATTGCTGGTCAAACATGAGCGGTTCTACGAAAAGTTTATTTTTATCCTGGATGGACGACAAATGCAGTACCGCTTGACGGAACAATTGATAACCTTTTGCATCGCGGGGTTTATTGAGATAAATGCCACTTTGTTTCCCATCGGAAAGCCGCAATTCGCTGGCAAGAAGACGTAAGATCAAATCGACATCGGCACCTTGCCGCAGCAGCATGGTCAGCTTGTTTTCCTGAAACGGAGCCAGCAAACGGCGGGTAAATTCCTCGCCTTCTATTGGGACGATGCTGATGGTTGGGTTTTCTGAGACAGTACCCCCAAATACCGGTGTCAATAACGAGCCGCTATTGCCGGTAAACGCCGGAGTTGCCCCAGCATTAAATTGAAAATTAAAGGTCGCAGCAATATTGGAAACACCGGTAAAATGCAGTGGTTGATGCTGGTGAGAACGGGCAATGTTCAACAGTATCAGTTTGGACAGAATGTCTGTTGTTGTCTTGTCGTATTCGATGACCGCGTGATCCAGTGCCATCGGTGAAAAACAACCTTGCAGACTGCATAAAACCAACATCGTAAGACATGTTGTAGTGGCCTTTGCTAACACAAAAAATTGATGGAATTTAAAAACCATGTGTTTCCTTTGAATGTAGTGACCTTAACGAATTTTAAGCACGTCTGATAGCATCAATAATTGCAGTGATAGGCGCAGCGACAACTCACAACCATCCTTTTCGCTTAAAAAACCAATAAGGAGCAATCCCCGCCAAAACGATTAATACCAGTGCGCCTGGATAACCCAACTTTAGATCGAGTTCCGGCATGTGTTGGAAATTCATGCCATAAATACTGGCCACTAGGGTAGGAGGCAAAAATACTACAGCAGCAATAGAAAAGATTTTAATGATTTTGTTCTGGGCAATATTGATAAAACCCTGAGTCGAGTCCATCAAGAAATTGATCTTATCAAACAAAAAGGTCGTATGTGACATCAGTGTATCCACGTCGCGCATGATCTCCCGTGCTGTTTCCTGTAGATCAGGATCATGGCGCAGATGCCTTTGCAGAAAGGAGATGGAGCGTTGCGTGTCCATCAGACATAGGCGAATCTTGCCATTACTGTCTTCCAGTTTGGCTAGTTGATCGATCGCGTCTTCAAGATCGGAGTTCACAACTTCCAGTACTAAATAGCCAACATCTTCCAGCTTACGATGAATGTCTTCCAAGGCATCAGCGAGATTTTCAACTTTCTGCTCAAACATTATAACCAGTAACTCTTGGGGTGAATTAGCTCTTACTTGTCCGTGCCGAGCGCGCATACGAAGCAAGCGAAAATCGGCCAGATTACCTTCACGCAACGTTATTAAGCGCTCTTTTTGCAAAATAAAAGCGACCGTAACGGTATTGTGCCGTCCCTCGCTTTGTGCAATAAACAATGAACGTACATGAATACCGATGTTGTCAGTAAAGTAGCGTGCAGAAGACTCAATTTCCTCCACATCTTCCGATTCGGGCAATGTGGTACGTAGAAAGGCTTGTAGTTGGGAGCGTTCATTATCGCTGGGATCGTGGGCATCAATCCAGCCGGCTGTAGCCACCGAAAGTTTGAGCGGGTCTTCTGGAAGGGCTTGCTCTTTAAGCATCCCGTTGTCGAAATTGAATAGTCTTAACATTAGCGCTTTTTCTTAGTATTAGGCGGTTAAGGAGCGGTAGTAATTGAACTTAATAACGGGCTAGGTACTTGCCAAATTACCTTTAGCGTATTTCATGTAAACCAAAAACACGGGCATTAATCCACAAATTCACGGCAATGCTGATTACATAACTAATCAAAAAACCCTATGTGCAACTCATTTGGTAGCCAAAGATATAGTCCTCTTTAGCTTGCCGATGCAGCGCATAGTAATTATAAATCGTAAACCAGACGATAGCCGATCTAAAGGATCGGTTTTGACTTCCGCAGGTCGATAACGTCTTCAACCATGTCCGTTAGTAGGGCCGAAAAATAACCGCCAATGTAATAGGATATATCCAAGGGGATCTGTACATCTCACAGGATTCCTCGAATGAGGATCAAGTCGAAAAAATGAATTCTTAAGAATTATCACCAAAAGACTGTAATAGCACTGCATTTTTCGAAGTGCTATCTAAGCTTTAGTTCAGCTCCAATTTGTCGTTACAATTCAACCCGAATCCCAAGCTCAATAACCCGATCCACCGGGATTTTGAAGAATTCTATTGCGCTGGACGAGTTCTGGAACAGGAAGCGGGACAAAGGCCTGCGCCAGACAGGCATCAAGCTGCTGCGCCGGAACGAGATAAATTCCCTACCTACAAAAAACGATACCTTTTTGGGGTCGGTATCCAGCCCTTGCTGCATACATAATTCCAACGCCCGCCGCACGTCTTGCGGCTGCTTAAAACCAAAATAAAGTTTTACGCGGTAAAACTGGCTGTTTTCTCCATACGAACGGATTTTTACCCGATGCGCTTCATCAACATAAGGCTCGTCTTTGGTGACGATAGTGAGCACAATGATCTGTTTATGCAAAACATGGTTATGTTCAAAGTTATGCAAGAAGACTTGCGGCACACCATGTAAGCTTCGGGTCAAATAAATGGCGGTGCCTGGTACAGTCGCTGGCGGATTTTTTTGCAATGCTGCTTCAAAATCCTCAAACAGTACGCGTTTTTCGTTCTGACGTTCTGTTAACAGTTCACGGCCTTTAATCCAGGTTGTCATCGTAAGGAACAACACCGTGGCAATCGCCAATGGCAGCCAGCCACCGGTCGGGATTTTTAAGCTATTGGAGGAAAAAAACAGCACATCAATAACTAAAAAGCTCGACAAAAAAATCACGCTAGCGGTTGTTTTCCATTTCCACAAAGCGTTCATGACGATAAAGGCTAAGATGGTATCGATAATCATGGTGCCGGTAACCGCAATACCGTAAGCGGAAGCGAGTGCGGACGACGATTGAAAGCTTAACACCAGCACAAATACCGAAAACATCAACAGCCAATTGACGGCGGGGACATAGACTTGACCCATTTCATCACCGGAAGTATGGAAAATATCCATGCGTGGACAGTATCCCAGTTGAATCGCTTGCCGTGTAATCGAAAACGCCCCTGAAATGACCGCTTGCGAGGCAATGACGGTCGCCAGTGTCGATAAGATCAACAATGGATATAACGCCCAGGTCGGTGCGAGTAAATAGAATGGATTTTGTATCGCTTCAGGATGACCAATCAACAACGCGCCCTGTCCGAAATAATTCAACAACAACGCCGGAAATACAAAACCGAACCAGGCGTAACGGATCGGTATTAGGCCGAAATGCCCCATATCAGCATACAGCGCTTCAGCGCCGGTGATCGCAAGCACCACCGCACCCATAATCAAAAATCCCTGCCAACCCAATTCCCACAGCAAATGTACCGCATAATAAGGGTTGATAGCCATCAGCACTCCCGGTTCGTGGATAATATTGACTACGCCCATCACCGCCAGCGTCACGAACCAGAAGCACATCACGGGTGCGAATATCTTACCGACCGCGCCAGTTCCCCGGGCTTGAATAATAAACAACACGCTCAATACCGCTATTGTTATAGGTATCACGTAATGTTCCAGTTTGGGGGCGACGATTTGTAAACCTTCCACCGCACTAAGTACAGAAATTGCCGGAGTGATAATACTGTCACCGTAAAACAGAGCCGCACCGAGTAAGCCAATGGTAACAATAAAGCGCATCTTGCCGGGATTGTCGTGCGAGCCGTGCAATGCCAACGTCATTAGCGCCATGATACCGCCTTCGCCTTTGTTGTCGGCACGCATGATGAAGGTCGCGTATTTGATAGTCACCACCAACGTCAACGACCAAAAAACCAGTGATAACACACCCAACACATGGTCTTTATCAATCGGCAAGCCGCCGTGGAAGACTTCTTTGAGTGCATATAACGGACTGGTGCCAATATCCCCGAAGACGACACCAATTGCGCCTAGGGCAAGCGTGGTCAGTTGTTGCTTGGAATGATTTTGTGTATTTGCGGACATTTTAAAATACTTGTTAAAACGTTAAAAAAATGAGTAACCGTCTGCGATTATAGGCTAACAGGGTGTCTTAATGATAGGGAAGCAAATACGTAAATGAAAAGCTACACGCTATTTATAGTGCAAAATAAGCATAGTATTGCACCACCTCGAAGCAATTCTGTTGTTTTTAAGTACATTTTTTTAAACAAAAAACAACACGTCAAAAGCGTTTTGAAGCTTTTAACATACTATAACTCCTTTATAATCAATCACTATTAAGGTTATTCTTCCATTTACAACATGGCTTCTGAGTTATTGGCACATTACGTGCTTAATCTCTTGTTAAGAGTAACTGTCTCTAATAGGACACGCTTTACTGAAAAAGCTGTGGCAAAAACTGACTATTTATCGATGACCGAGAATTTTTTAAAACAGTATTTTTCATGATTAATGGCCGAGGTTGTCATACTTCCGTCATTAACATTCAGTAAGCTAACCCCGTAATCATCGACAACCCTATCGAATCTGGAGGATAAGTAAATGTTAAATGAATTAATTGCAAAAACTACGTTGACTTTATCCAACGTATCCTGGTCTTCATGGTCTGCTGAGCTAAGTGGCGAGTTGGTGGCCTCTGTCCTGTTGATATGTTTTGTCGGTTTATCAAACCTGGAGAATCGCTTTCCAAAGATAAGCCGTCCAGTAAGGCAAACCAGCCTCTCTTATCAAACTAATATTAGTTTGTTTGTTTTTAACAGTCTCTTGATATCGGTATTTTCGGTTTCAACGCTGTTTATAATCGCCGAACATTATTCAAGCAACGGCTTGCTTAATGGCATTTCAAACCCAGCACTAAAAGCAATATTGGCTTTTTTGGCAGTTGATCTGTTGCTGTATTTTTGGCACAAAGCCTGTCATCGTGTGGATTGTTTGTGGATATTTCACCGTGTCCATCATAACGATCCTTACCTGAATGTATCAACGGCATTCCGGTTACATTTTATGGAAATTATTGCCACTAATACCTTGAAAGCACTATTGATTGTTATTTTAGGCATCGATAAGATGCTAGTACTGTCGATTGAAACGGCTGTTACGTTGTTCATCATGTTCCATCACACGAACATCAGCTTTAAATATGAACGTATGTTGGGATACGTGATGATTGTTCCCTTTTTACACAGAGTGCATCACTCAACCGAACGCAGTGAGCATGATAGTAACTATGGCGCGATGCTTTCAGTTTGGGACAGGCTGTTTGGGACGCTATTAGAAGTCGAACCTAAACGCATAGGCATTAAAGGCAACTCGCCGCAGGATGTATATAATCTGATCAAGTTTGGATTTAACCTTGAAAGACCTGCCCACGTTCAATCAGTAAATTTGGACATGATGATCGCCGAGGCCGCTTATTACAAAGCCGAAAAACGCAATTTTTATCCAGGTAACGACCTACGTGACTGGTTGGAAGCAAAAGCGGATATTGTAAGGATCTATGAAAAAAAAACCCATCCAGGGCAAACTGTAGCGGATTATTTTAAAGTTATGCCCCTTAATTTCCAGCAGATATTTAGGCAGCAATCTCTGAAAGGCTTTATGCCAGCGAACTTTCTGTGGCACTAAAGAGGATAGACGGTAAGCTTATGTTTTGTAGAAAATAATATGCTATTCTTTCTTAAATACGAGCCGTTGAACTTAGCCAAGGAAGGCTTCCTTAAAACTACCCATTAGTTATTTATCGGGTAAATTGACCAGAATGTAATAAGATAGGGCTGGTTATTATTTTAGGTGAGCCTGTCATGCGCCGTTTTTTATTGCTATACCTTCTTGCTTTTCCCGTGTTCGCTGTTGACGAACAACCGCCCACGCTTGATCCTGTTCCCGAAGTGCCTGAACCGCCCTTGCCAGTACAGAGCGGGGAAGACATGGAGCCGGACATCACCATTATCCGCAAAGGCAAAAAAACCATTCAGGAGTATCGCAGAGGCGGTAGGTTGTATATGGTGAAAATCATCCCCGATATAGGCCCCCCTTATTACTTTATTGACTCGGACGGCGACGGCAAAATGGATGTCCGTGGCAATGACATGGATAAGGGCAGCCGTGTTAATATGTGGAAAATACTGGAATGGAACTGAGCTTGTGCGCTACCTACTTTTCCTTATAATCCTACGCAATTTAGGTCTCTTACATTTGGGAATATCATCTATAGGAAACCTCTGAAAGCCCCTCTCCCTTGGGGGAGAGCTAGGGTGATGGATATAACTGCTTGATTTTAAATGCTTCACCCAAAACTTCTCCCAGAGGGGGGGTATAGAGATTCCTTATACGTTATTCGGCTATGGTTCGACAAGATGCCCCTCAGTCTTTCGAAGGTCTATGCAGAGGGCTATGTAACCGTTAATTATTGAAAATTTTCAATTTTACGCAAAAGACCTTATTTCATGAAGGTTTAGGAATCTACTCAAAGACGCGCGATATAAGGATCCCACATTTAACGGTTACATAGCTATGCACAAACTCCGTTAGGTAATATACACCTAAATTTTGACCGCAATAGCTGAAAGCAGTATGATACTTCGCGCTAAAAGAAGTAACGAAAACAGTACTTTTGCCAAGTTCATCAATCACCTAACAATAGGAAATCAACATGAGTATTTTAGATGCAGTATTAGGCGTTGTGAAAAGCCAAATCACCAACAACGCAGCACCCGGAGCAGCAGGTGCTGATCACGGCCTGTTGGAATCCGTCATCGGCATGATTAGCGACCCGCAATCAGGTGGTCTATCAGGATTGATAGAAAAAATTTCTGCGGGTGGCTTAGGCGACCAAGTCGCCTCTTGGGTAGGAAAAGGGGAAAACCTGCCTATTTCTGCCGAACAACTCCAGGCCGTATTAGGCTCTTCCTTCGTACAAGGCCTTGCTGAAAAATTTGGCATCAATACCGCTGATGTAGCAGGAAGTTTGACCAGTTTACTGCCCCAAGTCATTGATAAACTGACTCCAGATGGCCAGGTTCCTGGAGATAATAAATTGCTGGAAGCTGGTTTGGCTGGGCTTACCAGTTTGTTTGCTAATAAGTCCGCTTAATCGAAGTAGACCCAAGGCTTGCAGAAATGCAAGCCTTATCGCTCGGATTAGATAATAACTGGGCAATCTTATCGTAAACCGTTCGAGAGGATACAAACATGGAAAAACCCAAAATAGCCGCCGACCATCCCAATGTCTCCGAATTAGCACTAGGCACTCATTACTGGTGTGCATGCGGACACAGCGCAAACGGCAGCTTTTGCGATGGCTCGCATAAAACCACGCCCTTTACACCACTAAAATTTGAAATGACCGAAACTAAAACGGTCGCCATTTGCCAATGCAAACAAACTAAGAATCCACCGTATTGCGACGGTAGTCATAAGACGTTATAAGTAGAGATGGTGTCGCTGCAAACAAGTAATTAAACACTCATGAGAGTACGGGGAAAGAAATATAGCCACCAAAACCGGACAGATTGTGGGTTTTACGGCGTTTGCATTCTCGGCAACCACCGATCGTCAATTCTTACTGCTCTTCACACAATTAAATAGTTTTTGTTCAATAAAAGGCTCTGTTTATATGATTATATTTTTTAGACATATTCCAGACGACTCGGATCCTAGCGAGATTACCGCTTTTATTCAACCCGTCATTAAAGGCGGCTTATTTAAAGCGAAAGGGGATATAAAAAACGTCGAAGTTATAGCACTAAGAGAGGGCAATACGAAATTAGTTGAATTTCACGCCCTGGCTCATATTGAACCGGACGCTGCGGCTTTGCGGGTAATAAAATCACTGCATGGAATGTATTTTAGAGGTATGCGAATTACGGTGCGGCAATACTTTTTACGAAATCATAAAAATGACAAAAGAGATGAGGAAAGACAAGCGATTTGGCAACTTAAAGAAATGCGTACAAATCCCTGTAGACGCAGGGAGTTAGAGATTTATAAAATTGCTACGCCCGAATATTTTTAACCGTCGCTTTTAACGGCGATAAGGTTACTAACCGGAGGGTGTCGAGCTTTGATGGTAAATTTTTTTAGGTGTGGCGATACAACTAATGGGAACCTCTAAAAATTCAAAAAACTCCTTCTCCCTCTGGGATGCCTACATGGATGTAGGTAGTAGGGCAATGCAGGAGCTATTGCCGAGAAGGTTGGGATGAGGGCTTTAAAAACAAGCATTTACAACCCTCACCCTAGCCCTCTCCCAGAGGGAGAGGGGATTTTTAGAGATCCCCTAATGTAGTTTATTGATTGTAAGATGCGATTCGCGGGTATACCTCAGAGCCTGCTCCCACTGGTTTTTAAACCTCAAAGCGATTAATTCCCCGAAATACATAAGCCGGATTTACGCCAAAGGTATCGCGAAAGCTGTGGCTGAAGTGGGTCGAATCTGCAAATCCTGCATTTAATGCGGCAATCGTCATATTATCGGTGGCGTTTAAATTTTCTAATGCCAAAAGCAAGCGCTTCCATGCCCTGAAGCGTCGATAGGGGACATCGGTATGCTGTTTAAATAAATGCAGAAATCGGGATGGCGAAAGATTAGCCCTATCGGCTAAATATTCTTGTGAGAAATTGTGATCCGGTTCATCACAAATTAAGTCGATAGCGGTCTGTACGCGTGGATCGATCACTAAATTCAATGCTCCATCACATCGTAACAAGCTGTCCAAACAGCTTTCAATCACGGTTTTATCGGGATCCAGTTCATAAATCCAGCGCAATTGATTGACCAGCTCATCATCCTGAAAAACTGACAGCGTTTGCTCCGGGCAAGCAAACCGGCGCTTAAAATACAGGAAATCGGAACTGTCCCGTTCAATAAATAGCTTGCCATGTATGCCGCCTTCAAAATCAAGCTCATGCTTGATACCGGCGGGAACAATCGCACAGCGACAGCTTTGCCATGCACTGTCAGCAATTTTTATTCTAAACGGTCGGTAAATTCCTACATGCAGGGCTACGGTTGCATAGGCGTGCGCATCCAGTTGTACTGACGGGCCGAAATAAAGCGATCGGCCCGGCCAGATAAATAAGCGCATATAAGCAGGATAAAGTTTTAGCATAGCCAGTTCATACAAGATTTTAGTGTGATGATCTGATTATAATCCGTCCAGCTGATTTTACTCAGCTTTACCCGCCATAAACGATACCGCCTACAGTTAAGGAAATCCCCTATTTTGCTGGAGCCGTTCTCTTAACGGTGGAAAGAGACTCTAAACAAGGAACCTACTATGAATGTTATTGAATTTAAGTCACGCTTTGCTGAATTACTGGCTAATGTTGCGAAGGATGTTATTAATGATCATCACTTATTTGATCTGCCATCCAACCAAAAACCCTGGTTTGATACCGGTCTTGATGTTGCAGCCGGTACTAACTTAACCTCTTTTGCTGCGGGTAAAACCCAATTTAAAGACCTGCCCATCACGCTGGAGCCCAACTTTCAGCTGTGGTTTCGTATCGGCCAGGACGGCGAGATATTTCGTGGCACTCGCGATAGCCATAGTTTTACCGTAGAGCAATCGGGACGGCTTTATCTGGCCAGTTATTTTCCGGGGGAATGGTGCAGCAAAACAGGCGAACTGGCAACCCCGGATGAAGTGTACGATATGGTGACAGGTAACTTGGCCGTGCTACTTATAAACTGGCAAGGCAATATGCTGGATGGTTTACAAAATATCGCCAAGCACGGTGACGTGAATAATCTGATCGCTATGGAAATTGACCGGTTGGTTGCGCCGATTGTTACGCCGGAAGGCTGGGATTATCTGTGGTTTACAGGGCCTGCCGAAATTTACCAAGCCCGTGCAGTCCCGATAAAAAAATCGGCAATCTGTTGCCATACGCACAATGATGGTGGCTTGTTGCAAAAGCCGGTTTTCCTGCCATTTAAACCGAACACCCGCTTGCGTTGGTCGTGGAAAATAGATGCGCTGCCTTCCTCGGTACGTGAAGATACCCTGCCAACCCACGACTATTTAAGCATCGCGGTCGAATTCGATAACGGGCAGGACATTACCTATTACTGGAGCGCCGAACTGCCGCCAGAAACCGTATATCGCTGCCCAATACCGACTTGGACAGCCCGCGAGACTCATGTTGTCATCCGTTCCGGTTTGCAAGGCTTGGGTGTATGGCTAAATGAAGAGCGGGATGTTTATCAGGACTACAGTGACGCAATCGGTGGCGTAATCCCGGGTAATATTGTTAAAGTCTGGCTGATTGCGGTCAGTCTTTTTCAGCATGAAGAAGGCGTGTGTCAATACGCAGACATCAGTTTCTTGAGCGATGCTCGGATAGTGCCTGTGCAATAAATGTGTCAACAGGAATGAATGAAATTTATTGCCCTAATACTGGTTGTTTATCTGAGTTTTAGTCATCCGGTTAATGCGGAACTCCGCAGCTCCCATTTTTGACATCGTGACCTGTCGCCCGTCCGCCCGAACGTTGTGCTTGCAGCCTAAGCACCGCCTCCTTAAACTGGGCTTCCTGGCTGGACTCCAGCTTCTGTTTTGCGCCGCTGCGCCTTTGTTTGTGCAAAGGCATGAAAATCATGCGATTGCAGTGCTTCAGGTAATCGTCTTCGGTATGCGATGGTTACCTCCTATCTTTAAGCTTTACTTGAAAATTGGATTATAACCCCATGCTATCAATATGAAAACTTATTAGGATTGGTATAACTCGACGCAGACTGCGTCCCGCCTGTTGTGTGTTTTATTTTTGCACATGTCACAGCCTTCTGAGTAGCTTGGTTCTTAGAGAGCTGGAAACCTGTAAAATTGCGGAAGCTTATGGGTAATCAGGTAGTTTTAAGGGTATTGAATAACTGGCATTTAAGTTACCTGCTTTAGCGTATGCTGTGCGATCATCAGGTTTTCATCGGTTGCCAGAACCCAAGCGGATACTTTTGAGTTTAGCGTTGATATTTGCTTAACCTCGGTTTCATTGGCAGATTGGTCAAGTTCTAGCCCCAGCCATGCCGTTTGCTGGCAGATTTTTGCGCGAATTACGGCGGAGTGCTCACCAATTCCACCAGTGAATACCAGAGCATCAAGGCCACCGAGTGCTGAGGTCAAAGAGCCTATTTCGCGTCCGATGCTATAGACGAACAATTCAATCGCCTCCCAAGCGCACGGGTCGTTGCTGGAAAGCAGCGTACGCATATCGCTAGAAATGCCGGAAACGCCTAGCAAACCGGATTGATGGTAAAGCAATTGCTCCATAGCGCGTGCATCCATGCCGTAATGATCCATGAGATAAAGCAACACGCCAGGGTCAATATGGCCACAACGGGTACCCATGACGAGGCCATCGAGAGGAGTAAATCCCATCGTGGTGGCGATACTGCGACCATTTTGTAGCGCACACAAACTAGCACCGTTACCCAAGTGGGCGACGATGATACGTGCAGATGTAATTGATGGATCGAGCGTGGGCAATATAGAGACAATATATTCGTAAGACAGTCCGTGGAATCCGTAATGGCGCACACCTTCATCGAAATAACGCCGAGGTAGCGCAAAACGTTGGGCGACATCGGGCTGTGTTCGGTGGAATGCGGTATCAAAACAGGCTACTTGCGGCAAGTTTGGCATGATTTCCTGGAACGCACGGATCGCCGCGAGATTATGTGGTTGATGGAGGGGAGCCAACGGAACAAGTGCTTCCAGATCATTTAAAACTTTTGCATCAATCAGGACAGGCGCTGAGTAGTATTGTCCACCGTGGACGACGCGATGCCCTACTGCCAGTAATGTGACATCTGCGAAATAATCCCGTAACCAGGCGCGGATGCTAGTGATTGAGCTCGTGTGATCGTGAACTTCGTCAACAGAAAGCTTACGTTCAACCAATACGACATCATTAGGATTCATTACCGTGAAGTTCGGCTGGTTGCCGATGCCTTCAATTTGCCCAGTGACAACTACAACAAGCTGGTTTGATGACGCATCCTTTTGGTAAACAGCGAACTTGATGCTTGATGAGCCAGCGTTGATGACTAGTAAATAGTTATTCATGCGCTCTTGTATTTATCTTTGCAACGATTACGTCCCAGCACGTTCGCGTAACTCACGCAGCATATAATTGCGATCGCCCAAGACTTCCAACATTGGCCCATGGACATCGAACTTAATAATACTTACTGAGGCAGCTGGTGCGTCAATGCGATCCCGGTAACGCCCTAGATCGATGCCCATCAGGCTACACAGGATTATTCTAATCGTAGCCTTATGGGACACCACCAAAACGTTGCCATCCTTATGGCTGGATTCGATTTCGGCAACGATTGGAAGTGCGCGGCTAGCAACTTGAACGGCGGTTTCACCATTGGTCGGTGGATTCCACGCCGGTTCAGTCAGCCAGCGGATATAATCTTGTTCGTAATGAAGTTTAACCTCTTCCTGTTCTCGGTCTTCCCAGTCGCCGTAAGCAATTTCTCTTAGTCCATCCCTGATCTGCATAGTTAGACCCAAGACATCGCACAAAGGCTGTGCTGTTGCGATTGCCCTTTTCATCGGGCTGACATAGACATCTTCCCAAGCTATGGAGCGATACGAGCCGGCAAAAGCCTCTGCCATCTGGCTACCTTCGGCTGTCAATTCTGGATCAATTGCACCACAAAAAGCGCCCTGTTTACTGTATTCCGTCTCACCATGACGGAGAAAATAAATTTTTAGGCTCATAATAATTAATCCCGCGACATTATCTTAGTAAGGCCAGTGCCACTTATCTTCTTCCGGCCTGTCAATGCCATGCTCATAGGCATAGTTGCGACACTCGATTTGCAGGTCGCGTAACTTCTGTTTTACATGTGCGCCGGACACCAGTAATGACGGAATGCGGTTGATCGCATCAATCGCCAAACTAAAGCGGTCGGTTTCGTTCTGGATAGCTAGTTCCAGCGGCGTGTTGATACTGCCTTTTTCCTTGTAACCGCGCACATGCAGATTATCGTGATTATTACGGCGATAAGCCATCCGGTGGATCAGCCAAGGATAACCATGAAAGTTGAAAATAATGGGCTTATCTAACGTAAACAGGCTGTCGAAATCACGATCCGAAAGGCCGTGGGGATGCTCAGTGCTGGGTACTAATTTGTATAAATCCACCACATTGATAAATCGAATCTTGAGTTGCGGAAAGTGTTCCCGCAACAAAACAATGGCTGCCAAAGCTTCTTTGGTCGGAATATCGCCCGCACTCGCCATGACTAAATCTGGTTCATGGCCATTATCATTGCTTGCCCATTCCCAAATGCCGATACCCTTGGTGCAGTGTTTAATTGCTGCGTCCATACTCAGGTATTGCAGGTGCTTCTGCTTGTCGCAGACAATCACATTGATATAGTCGGTGCTGTTTAGGCAATGGTTAGCAACGGACAGCAGGCAATTCACGTCCGGCGGCAGATAGATACGGGTCACTGACGGGCTTTTGTTGACAACGACATCAAGAAAGCCCGGATCCTGATGGGTAAAGCCATTGTGATCCTGCCGCCAAACGGTCGAGGTAATCAGTAGGTTGAGCGATGAAACCGGAGCACGCCAAGGCACTTTCTTGGACATGGCAAGCCATTTGGCATGCTGGTTAAACATAGAATCAATGATATGCACAAAGGCTTCATAAGTTGAAAAGAAGCCGTGGCGGCCTGTTAGCAAATAGCCTTCCAGCCAACCTTCCAGTGTATGTTCGGACAGCATTTCCATCACGCGACCATCCGGCGACAGTTCGCCGCCATCAGCATCCTCGGGTAGATAATCCGCCAGCCAAGTTTTCTTGCTGACTTTGTAAATATCATCCAGCTTATTGGAGGCGTTTTCATCAGGCCCGAACACGCGGAAATTGTTCATATTGTCGCGCATAATGTCGCGCAAGAACTTACCCAGCGGACGCGTGTTTTCCGCCGTGACTTTGCCAGGGCCCTCCAATGCCAAGGCATAATCTTGAAAATCCGGCATCCGCAACGCTTTTCGGAGCAGGCCGCCGTTAGCATGGGGATTTGCGCTCATACGCCTTGTGCCTTTAGGTGCAAGTGCCTTAAGTTCAGGAATTAATCGACCCGTTGTATCGAATAATTCTTCCGGTTTATAACTGCGTAGCCAGTCTTCAAGCATCTTTAAGTGAGCTGGATTTTCTTTCATGCCAGCAAGCGGCACTTGATGTGAACGCCAAAAGCCTTCTACTTTGTGACCATCGACCTCTTTGGGGCCTGTCCAGCCTTTTGGGCTTCGGAATACAATCATCGGCCAACGAGGTCGGGTTGGGATGCCGGTTCGGCGTGCTTCTTCCTGGATTCGCCGGATTTCCAGCACGCAGGTTTCAAGCACACTTGCCATGAGTTGGTGCATCGTCTCAGGATCGCTGCCTTCAACAAAATAAGGTGTATAACCGTAGCCTTGAAATAGCTTTTCAAGTTCTTCGTGGGAAATGCGCGATAATAGGGTCGGATTACTAATCTTGTAACCGTTCAGATGCAAGATCGGCAGCACGGCACCATCGCGTATCGGGTTAAGGAATTTGTTGGAATGCCATGACGTTGCCAAAGGCCCAGTCTCGGCCTCGCCATCACCTACCACTACCGTTACCAGCAAGTCGGGATTATCGAATGCCGCGCCGTAAGCATGGGAAATGCTATAGCCTAGCTCCCCACCTTCATGGACAGAGCCTGGCGTTTCTGGAGTACAGTGGCTACCGATACCGCCAGGGAAAGAAAATTCCTTGAAAAATTGCAGCAAGCCCTCTTTATCTTCGCTTTTATTCGAATAAATTTCCGAATAAGTGCCTTCAAGATAAACCGGGGCCAAAACGCCAGGCGCACCGTGGCCTGGACCTGCCAGAAAAATGGCATTCAGATCGTACTTGGTAATAAGGCGGTTCATGTGGATGTAGATAAAACTCAAACCAGGGCTTGACCCCCAATGCCCTAAGAGCCTGTTCTTGATATGTTCCGGTTTGAGCGGCTCCCTCAGCAACGCATTGTCTTGGAGATAAATCATACAGGCCGCCAGATAAGTACAGGCGCGCCAATAGGCGTTAATGCTGTTTATCTCATCTGAACTCAGTGGTGTGAAAACTGGCGTTACAGTTATCGATTTATCCGGTGTGGTCATAAGGCAACTCTCTTGAGGATTTCATGGGGTCACAAACTGTTCATCGTTAACAAAGGTGTGTTTAGCTATTCATTAGGCAGTCTACTTGTTGTTTCACGTCAGTTGCAAACTTAATATCTATACGTCGCAAATACTGTTCACCGACTTAACGCCTCACTGGAGACTCCCTAATCGTTCCTGAGCCAGTGGATAACACCGTCACGCGCCAAATCGTATTGCCCACATCATCGGCGACCAGCAACGCCGCTTGCTTATCGAGTGCCACCCCTACAGGTCTCCCGTAGGCTTCGTCATCTTCTTTAACAAAGCCAGTCAGTACATTGATCGGTTTTCCGAAAGGCTTGCCAGCTTTGAAAGGCACAAAAATTACTCGGTAACCGCTGTGTGGTTCTCGATTCCATGAACCGTGTTGACCAATGAAAACTCCGTTATTGAATGGGGCTGGCCATGCAGCACTTTTGGAATACACTAGCCCTAATGACGCGGTATGCGGTCCAAGTGCATAGTCCGGCATCCTTGCCTTAGCAACCAAGTCAGGTCGTTGGGGCTGCACACGTTCATCCAGGTGCTGGCCATAGTAACTATAAGGCCAGCCGAAAAAGCTCCCATAAGGCACTGATGTCAGGTAATCGGGAACCAGATCACTACCAATTTCATCACGCTCATTGACCACAGTCAAAAGTGTTCCGCTATCTGGTTCCCAGGCTAATCCATTAGGATTGCGCAGGCCGGACGCGTAGATACGGTAACTTCCGCGCTTAGGATCAACTTCCCAGATGGCGGCTCGGTCAACTTCTTGATCCATGCCGTTCTCAGCAACATTGCTATTCGATCCCACTGTTACATAGAGCCGTGACCCGTCCCTGCTGGCGATAAGATTCTTAGTCCAGTGGTGATTGATTAGTCCGGCTGGTAGGTCTATTACCATCACCCCAGGTTCAGTAATCTGGGTTTCGCCTTCGGTGCAGGGAAACCTTACTATCGCATCTGTATCCGCCACATAAAAATCATTGCCTATCAATGCCATGCCGAAAGGCGAGTTTAATCCTTCGATAAACACTGTCCGCAATTCCGCTACGCCGTCACTATCAGCATCGCGTAACAAAGTGATGCGGTTGGCACTAGGTAAACCTGCGCCAGCTTTGTTCATTGTCCAGTTCATGATCCAGCCTTTGATGCCTTGGCTGTCTTCGGACTTGGGTGGCGCATTGGTTTCGGCGACTAATACGTCACCGTTAGGCAATACATAAAGCCAGCGCGGGTGATCCAGTCCGTTGGCAAAGGCATTAACGGTCATTCCAAACGCAGCTGTTGGCTTTGTATCCATAGGCCAACCCACAGCTTGTGCAATATTTATAGTGGGTATCAATGTCGTTTTGGGCGGCGGCAATTCGGGATTGGCGCCGCTACCTGCTGATACCGACAACTGTGCAACATCGCCACACGCCGTTAGCGCTAACGCAACCAACGCTAACAACAAATGTTTTGGGTACATGGACATAGAGTTTGAATAGGACACGATTAAATGCTTAGTGCTGGCTGCCCGCCATTTTCCGGCAACTTTCGGCGCAGGCTTTACAGGCTTTAATAACGCATTCATCCATACCGCCAATTTTCTCGCAATTCACCGCGCATGCGTCGCAAACTTCAGCGCAGACTTCACAAACACGACCGTGAAAAGGCGAGCTACTGAGCTGGAAATTAGCCGATGTTTGGCAGATCTCGGCGCAGTTCACCATAAGGCGAAAGTGTTCTGCTTCAACATGTTTTCCACCCGCCTCAAGGCAGTGGTTCATGGCGGTTTGCAGGCAGACTTGATGGCAATGGTTACATGCTTCTATACAAGCTTGCATGGACTGTTCATTGTGGGTTGATTGATGCATGGGACTCTCCTAAAGTAACGTGAAAAAGCTTGTTAAAAGTTAGAGGGCTGATCTCAGCCGATTTGATTTGCTAGATTAGTCGGTGGAAACCTTGTTCTTAGTGGCTTTAGTCTCAATTTTGACTTGAGCCGTGCCATCTCCTTTCATATCGATTTTGTTAGCTGCCGCGCCGGAAAGGTCGATGACACGACCATCGGCATAGGGGCCGCGGTCATTAATCCTGACATCGACTTTCTTGCCATTCTCAAGATTGGTCACTTTCGCTTTAGTCCCCATCGGCAAAGTCGGATGGGCGGCCGTCATCTCTTTTTGGTCGTAAGTCTCACCATTGGCGGTCTCCTTACCTTGAAATCCGGGGCCATACCAAGATGCCTCACCGACCTCTTTTTTAGCAGGTTTGGTTTCCATGCTCCCTGACTGTTGCTGCGGTTGCTTGCCTTGCTCGCCCGAATCTTTGGAGCCGCAGCCGGAAACGACCAAGGCACTAACCAGGGTAACTTGTAAGACACCGGCAAGCCATTTGCGTGGGGTTATGGCATCGTAGTGTTTAACTATTTGATTTAACATATTCTCTCCTATCGGGGAATTTTGATGCCTAGGTCGCCAGACACACAACCCAAGTATCATTGGGTATTTCCGGCGCTCATTTCATGCCGTAGCACCACGTTACGCCTAATCCATCGGGTAGGTCTGTACGATAGCGTACAAATAGCGGAGATTTGTTAGGTTATAGGGGTTAACGTCTTAGTGCCCGATATAGCTTATGGAAAAAGTAGCATGTTCGTGTAAGCGGCATCAAAAATCGGCATCCACTCCTGCGTATTTTTAGCCGCTACTTCAGGCCAAAATACGCTCGTAAATTTCTTTATCAACCCGATAACACTCACATGAAGCGGCTTCCAAACCGGCGCGATCAAGAATTGTGATGTCTCCGCGTTTGTAGCTGATGAGCTTTTTCTTCAGTAGCGAATTTGCCGCTTTGGTGATTCCAACTCGCCGCACACCCAAAATATAAGCCAGGAATACGTGGGTAACATGGAAGCGGTCGGAGTGCGCTCGGTCTTGCGTCATTAACAGCCAACGGGCAAGACGCGCCTCCACCAGATGGTAGCGTGTACAGATAGCTGTTTGTGCAAGTTGCCTCATAGTGATATAAAGGTAGTGCTTCAATTCCAACTGTAATGCAGGGCTTCTTTCGAGTTCATAGAGAAACGATGATGCAGTCATTCGCAGTGCCGAACCTGCTCCCTGAACCAAAGAGTAGAATGGTGCGACATTAACACCCAACATAAGGCTAACTCCAAGTATACCTTCATTACCGACTAGCCCCACTTCGAGATTGGCGCTGCTATCGACAGATGTCACCAAGGAAATGAAGCCTCCGGTCGGGAAGTAAACGTGCAAAACAGGTTCATTGGCACGATAGAGCACTTCGCCAAAAATGAGTTCGATGGCTTCACAATTCGCTAGCAATTGTTCACGATCCTTAAAGGGTAAGGCATCCAACAGACGATTTGTAATCTGGTTAACTTGAGTGGTCGTCATGGGTGATCTCTTATAATATTCAGGTAGCTCGACAGCTTACCCAGAAGATGGCAATCCCCTATCTAAGCTTGCAAGGGAAAACACCTCCGATGTCGGACTCAACCTTACCCCATCTGCATTTTGCCGTCTGTACGTTAACGCACTTACATTTGTTTAACTGAAACAGCGCGACAAACATTGTCAATCCCGTTATGTACGGTAGCAGACGGACATTAACTAAAAATAGCCGTATCCTCCAAACCACGGTACAAACATCGCAAGCCATTTTGTCGATACTAAATGGCATCGAACCAGAACCAATAATCGTTTGCTTATGTCCGTATATGACGACATTAATCGCCATACAACCATCGAATGAGAGGTATATACATGATCTGGAATCATATTAAAGTTAACTTGAAAGACTCAATAAATAATATCAAGGAACAATGGATTTGGTTTGTAGACGATCAAATAGATGTGATCGAAGGGAAGCGCAATCACTTTTGCGGTAAGACGCAGATAATCTACGCGATTGACAATGACGAAGCAGAAAAACGCTTGGCAGAATGGCAGAAGCTCCAAAGGGAAAAGTTTCTGAGCTAATAAGTGCATTAGCGACTTGGAGTTTACGAACTTTCGTAAAACTACGTTTTCCCAAAAATGATTGAATAGCCCAAGGATGGGCTTTTCAATATGCACTCCACTTAGCCATTATGAATTAGTAATCTCGCCCTGAACGATTACTTGCTTACTCGACTTTATTCATTTGGGACGAACCATGAATGATCTTACCAATAAGAACCTATACTCAGCCGAAACTAACCTGATGGTGCATCAACTGCCCCCTATGATGTACGACTATGATGCGCTAGAACCCTACATCGATGGTCGTACCATGATGTTGCATTACGGTATCCACCATGCGGCCTATGTTGAAAAACTTAACCAAACTTTAGAGGAGTTCCCAGAATTTAGGGGGCGCTCGGCGTATTGGCTGCTGTCCAATTTGAATAATCTCCCAAAAGAAATCAGAACCGTAGTTCACCATAATGCAGGCGGGCATATCAATCACAGTTTATTTTGGCGTGCCATGAAGCCGAATGGTGCTAGCGGACCCAGTGGGCTGCTTCGGGAGGCAATTATCCGCAGCTTTGGCAGTGTAGCTAAGTTCAAAACCAAGTTCGAGGAAGAAGGAGCAAAATTATTCGGTTCCGGCTGGGTGTGGTTGGTGCGGACGCCGAAAGATGGCGGCAAACTCGAAGTGACCTCCACCTTCGGTCACGACAACCCGATTATGCAAGGCAACTTACCGATATTGTTAAATGATGTCTGGGAACATGCTTACTACCTGCACTATGAAAACCGTCGTCCCGATTACTTAAAAGCCTGGTGGTCAGTTGTTGATTGGGCGGAGGCATCTCATCGCTTTGAGCTTTCGGACGAGAACTCCATAGCGGAACTTTGGGAATCTGAGGCCGAATGCCTATTGGCTTACGAAGACTAATGTCCATAGTTAAAACCACTATGTACGGTAGCAGACAGAGATCATAAGGGTTTAGGCGTAATTTATAAACTCACGGGACAAACAGTTACTATGCTTTCCGGCTTACCGACACAACATAACTGAATCTTTTAACACAGGAAATATCATGAAAAATCTTAACACCAGCGTACTCGCAATTGCAATCGGACTTGTCTTGAGTACTGGCGCATTGGCCGATGCTATGTCAAAAAAACAATATAAGTCGCTTGATAAAAGTATTGACGCACAATACAAGGCGGCTAAGAAAAGCTGCGATTCCCTTTCAGGAAACGCAGAAGATATCTGTGAAGCAGAAGCAAAAGGCACTAGAAACACCGCCAAGGCCGAGCTTAAATACAATTACAATCCCACCAATAAGGCATTGTACAAAGCCCGTACTGCCAAAGCCGAAGCCACTTATGCAGTTGCTAACCAAAAATGCGATGACCAAGAGGGTAATGCCGAAGATGTTTGTGAGCAGGAAGCTAAAGCCGCCAAAGTCCAAGAAGTAGCCGCCGCCGAGGCTCAGATGAAGACATCGAAAGCTGATACTGTCGCGATTGAGAAATCGTCTGATGCGCGTAAGGATGCAGAGTCGGATATGCGCGATGCCAACTATGCTGTAGCTAAGCAGAAGTGTGAAGCATTGGAAGGTAAAGCTGAGGATTTGTGTATGAGCGATGCAAAGGCACGCTTCCACAGAGAATAAACGACATCGAACGAAACCGGTTTAGCACCTTAGGTTAGACATTGAGGGGATAAGCAATTCGTGGCGAGCTTGCCGAACCATTCATGTAGAGCCTGAATGGTTCGGCAATTGATAAAATATAAAGGAGACGAAAATGAAACAAGCGACAAATAAGGTTTCCGCAGCCAACGCTGCGGTACTGTCCGACATACAGACTCTGCGTAAGCGCGCCCGAAAAAATATCGAGGAAGGTGCAGTCACCACAGGCTATGGGGCTGACCGCAAGGAAGTGATCAGGTTATTGAATGAGGCACTTGCCACTGAGCTGGTCTGCGTTTTGCGTTACAAGCGGCATTACTTTATGGCTAAGGGTATCAATTCTGATTCAGTCAAAGCAGAGTTTCAGGCTCACGCAACTGAGGAAATGGGGCATGCTGACCGCCTTGCAAAGCGCATTACCGAATTGGGTGGAGAGCCTAACTTCTCGCCTGACGGACTAAGCGAACGCAGCCATGCCGAATATGTCGAAGGTGATACGCTCGAATCGATGATTAAAGAAAACTTGATCGCCGAACGAATTGCTATCGAAAGTTATCGTGAAATGGTCATTTACCTGGCTGAGCATGACCCAACTACTCAGCGTATGCTCAAAGAGATTCTCGCCATGGAAGAAGAACATGCCGATGATCTTGCTTCGCTATTAGTGGGCATGTAGCCTTAAAACGGAAACCAGAAAAAGAGCATTTTCCTAGTGGTGTTAACCCCACTAGGTCACCAAATTTTGATAAACCTAAAAAATCAGGTGAGTCTTCCATATCCCGTTGAGCCTACATCTCAACTGATTTTTTAGGATAAATCACAGCTCCTGACACCAAAAGACTTTATGTGCCTTACCGTACAGATAAAAATCAATTCCACAATTAGACTAGTGTTAAAGAGTTATAGGCAAAAGTAAATAGTTTGCCAAAAAGTAGCTTATTTCCTGAATATAGTATATAAGATACTGATTTATAGATTATTTCTTTCCTTGTCAAATTTTCCTACACCGACAGAAAAAATTTAGCCATCAATCCTTCTCTTATTGATAGGTTGATTTCATCAGATATTCCTAAAGTAAAATCAGAGAACACGAAACTATGCTAACAGAGACTTCCTCGCCTTCTGGCCTGAATAATGGCTTTACTGAGTCCGCCTATTCTCCACCATCACTAGACAGCGCTATTGCCTTAGCCACCAAGCAATTACTCAGCCTACAAAACGAAGCCGGTTATTGGGTATTTGAACTTGAAGCAGATTGCACCATACCTTCCGAATACATCCTGATGATGCACTTCATGGATGAAATCGACGAAGGGCTCCAGATCAAGATCGCCAATTTTCTCCGGACACAACAAAGTGCAGACGGCAGTTTTCCCCTTTATAAGGGCGGCACAGGTGACATTAGCTGCACCATCAAAGCCTATTACGCCATGAAAATGGCTGGTGATGCTATCCATGCAGCACACATGGAGATAGCACGTCAATGGATATTAGCCAAAGGCGGTGCGGCTAAGGGCAATGTCTTCACCCGTATTATGATGGCGATGTTCGAACAGATCCCTTGGCGCGGCGTGCCTTACATGCCAGTGGAAATCATGTTGTTACCCAAATGGTTTCCGTTCCATCTGGACAAAGTATCTTACTGGTCACGTACCGTGATGATTCCAATGTTCATTCTTTGCACTTACAAGGTCAAGGCTCGCAATCCTAATAAAATTGGTATTGCTGAACTGTTTGTTACTCCACCGGATCAGGAAAGAAATTATTTCGCCCACGTCAAAACGCCGCTAGGTAAGACTATTCTTGTTGTCGAACGCATGGGGCGACTGATGGATTCGCTGATTCCCGGCTTTGTCCGCCGTAAGGCAACCGCCAAAGCACGGGATTGGTTCATGGAAAGATTGAACGGCTACGATGGTTTAGGGGCGATTTTTACGGCTATGGTAAACGCCTATGAAGCCATGGACTTACTAGGCATCCCTGCCGACAATGAACAGCGTCGAGTTGCCAGAGCAGCCATTGATCGCTTGCTGGTCATCAAGGATGATATGGCCTATTGCCAACCCTGTGTTTCCCCTATCTGGGATACTGGCCTGACATCATTAGTCCTACAAGAAGTAGATCGCTATGAACGCAATCCACAAACCCAAGAGGCACTTAAATCTGCTTTGCACTGGCTAGCAAGCAAACAGTTGCGGGATGAGCCAGGTGACTGGCAAATTCAGCGGCCTAACCTCCCAGGTGGCGGCTGGGCTTTCCAGTTTGGCAACAGCTATTACCCCGACGTAGACGATACGGCGGTGGTTGCCCTTGCACTAGTTCAGGCTGATAAAAGAGAGTTCACCGAAAATATTGGACGGGCAGCTATTTGGATAGCCGGTATGCAATCCCGCAATGGCGGCTATGGCGCATTTGATGCTGATAACGATCATTATTATCTCAACCATATTCCATTTGCCGACCACGGTGCTTTACTCGACCCGCCAACCGCCGATGTTAGCGGTCGTTGCATCATGTTACTGGGTAGGCTTGTTCACCAACATCCGGAATATCAGGCGGTTATTGACAACTGCATAGCTTACTTACGTACCGAACAAGAAAAAGATGGCTCCTGGTTTGGTCGCTGGGGGACTAATTACATATATGGCACGTGGTCTGTACTGGCTGGTTTTGAAACCGCAGGCGTATCCAAGGACGACCCCAGTATTCGTAAAGCTGTAATGTGGCTGAAATCCAAGCAGCGCACGGACGGTGGTTGGGGCGAGGATAATTTCAGCTATCATGGCAACAATATCCGTGGCGTATTCCATACCAGCACAGCATTTCATACCTCGCTTGCGCTCCTGGCTTTGTTGTCGGCTGGCGAAGCAGGCTGCCGAGAAGTTGAATCTGGGGTGAATTATTTATTGAAAAACCAACAACTCAACGGATTCTGGAACGACAAAAGCTTTAATGCACCGGGTTTTCCCAAAGTTTTTTACCTGAAATACCATGGTTATGATAAGTTCTTTCCGCTCTGGGCATTAGGACGCTACCGTAACGAGCAGCTAGCCGCATTATGAAAAACTTAGTCATCGTACATTTCCGGTATTATTGACGTTGAGTTAAGCCGTTCATGGCAAGTTCTTCGACTGCTTTCATTAGTTTGTTGTCGAACAATGAATAGCTTAACTTCTTAGGTTCAGATTTTTCCATTCATCCTTCGACAAGCTCAGGGCGAACGGAAAAACCCCTAACTCAATGGCAGTGATAATCCAATCTGAATTTAGCCACCGGTTCGTGCTTCTTCAAAATCTATCATAGACATAGTGTAAACCCGCTCGCCTTTTTACTTTGGTGCAAAACTCCCACCATTTAAGCTCATCTGCCTGCCGAAAAACCGTCTCGTAACTATTTATTGCAGGCGTACCTTTCAGTTAACCTATGTTTCCGACACGGCATGGTTAGGCAAAATGGGTATTCACATGAAAACATCCCTTCACCCTGCACCCCGAAATCTTGCCTCGAATCTAAATTAAATGGATGATGCCATTTACATAGGCAGTACTGACTGAATGCCATATCCTGGCAAAAGTGAATAATAGGTAAAAAACCAAACATGAAATGAAAATGGCATAGGGGTTTCAGTAGGTAACCGAATGACCGGATTGTCCCGGTAGGCGACGGTTATGGGGCGTTTGCAGGTGGTGGCAGCATTTGATGAGTTTAAAAAGATTACAAAGGTGAGGCATGAACAAGAGATTAAATTTAATATTTGATAGCAGTAGCCTAAAAACGATACGGCGCAATGCCCTATGGTTAGTGTACGTTACCGGGTTACGGAGTTAAAAATGAACTGGAAAATTATATTGCTCATCATAGTTGCCCTTTTGCTGTACTGGATATGGCATGCCCCGTGGGAATGGCGTATGCGCCATAACTTTAACCAGCACTTTGCCGCCTTCCAAAAGCTTGAGCAAATGCAGCGCGAAAATATAGAAGTGTATTACATCGGCCATGAAAACGAGCACTATGAAAATTCACGATTAGGCGAAGAAAGATATAGCGAATACAAAAAGTTACTGGGTAAAGCTAACCTCGATCACATCATTTATATAAACGATGAACCCAAAAAAAGGATGGTTCGTTTCCAAGAAGTAAGAAGCTTAGATGCTGGTGGTTACGTTTATATGGAATATCCGCCTCCTAAAATTTTTAATTCTTTCAAAGAATGTAAGCCCATTATGCCGAGTGAGTCATGTTTTATTTTGCTACAAAAAAATTGGTACTTGTACAGCGAAAAATTCAGAATGGAACAACCCGACGCAAAGTAGTTTTGATTTATTAACCGTAGCCATTTCACATTTATATTAGGAGCAACAATGAGTTCGCAAGCCCCATATAGCCTTCCTCCAGTACCCCAAACTAACGGGTTATCTGTCACGGTCGAGGACAACATTGCAAAAGCCTTAGCGCAAACTGCCGGAATGACCTTGGCGCAAAAATTTGAATGGTTTTTTGCCCAGGTAATGCCATTTGGCTCCATGGATTATAAAAACTACGCTGATTATAAGAACAGCCAAGCCGCACAGAACTTCGGTAATTTCAATTATGGTGTCGTTGGCACGGCCTTGGGCATCCCCATAGAGATATTGGATCGCTTCGCAGGCTATGCACAAGTCGGAGCAGATATATTTCTTGATCTTAAACTTCCAAATGCTCCTTGGGGCTCTGACTTTGGTGACAACCCGGGAGATCAAGCGAAAATTAATGAAGGTATCGCATGGGCTGAAAGCAATGGTTATGTCGACATCACCAATCTTTCTAATAATGCCCTTGGTACGGAAGGCGACGATGTGCTTTGGGTTAGCGATGGCGCACTAGGGTTATTGAATTTACTTAATGGCGTTACCCTTAATGGGGGCAGCGGAAACGATTTTGTTGTCGGCAGCAAGGGTTCTGACGAATTGCAGGGCGGAACAGGCAAAGACACTTTATACGGCGGTGGCAACGATGACTTTATGTTCGGAGACCAAGGCGACGATATTTTGCATGGTGGCACGGGAACTGATTGGCTGGAAGGTGGCGAAGGTAATGACACCTTGGAAGGGGGTGAGCTAGTCGGTGTCAACGCTGATAGCAGTGCCGACACGCTAATAGGCGGTAAAGGCAATGATTTCTTAGCAGGCGGAGACGGCAACGACACTTACATCTACAATTCGGGCGACGGCTTTGACGCCATTGCAGACCTTAAGGCTGTAAGAAGCAATGCCCCATGGTTATTGCGCCCAGTCCTATTTCTTGATGACGCAGAATTGCATCTTGCATCATCAAGGTTAAGCGTTAGCCGACTGATGCTTCTTCAGTCGATGAAATATCTTCGGCATTGGCCTGTTCAAAGATCTCTTTTACCTGGTCAATGGTTTCGCTATTAGTCGTATGGACAGAAATTAACGCACTTCCGCCAATGATTTTTCCTTCATAGCGCTTGGCTTCATACTCGGGAATGCCGAGTCCTATTAAAGCGCCGCTCAAACTACCGGCAGCAGCGCCGACTGCCGCGCCGCTCAATGCACCCATAATAGGGCCTGCGGCGACAAACGGGCCAACACCTGGGATAGCTAAACTGCCAATCCCAGCCAACCAGCCAAGTACGGCACCCGTGCCTATCCCCACTGCACCACCAATAGCAGCGCCTTCAGGCGCTTTAGTGTGCTTTTCATAGGCAAAATCCCGGGTACTCTCTTTATCTGGAAACAACACCGAAATATCGTTGTTTAAAAATCCGGCGGTCTTCAAGTTGCTGACGATAAGTTCTGCCTGCTCGGTACTTTTTGCGATACAAAATACTGCTTTAGTCATGACATTCTCCTGTGCCTTTATGGCGCTTTAATTTCAAGTTGATTATCTACACGAACTACACCACGAGTTTTCTTGGCAATATTTTCCAGTTTCATGCTTTCATCTGCATTTTCAACCGGCCCACGCAAGGTTACTATCCTATTGCTGGTGATGATTTTTGCATTCTGGGCATTGATTGATAGTGACTTATCTTTGACCAAGGCTTTGCGTATCTTGGTCGTAATCTTGATGTCTTTTGTACCCCCTTTTTGTTCATCCGGGGTTAAGGTTGTGCCATCTTTATCCCTGACGTTGCGCTGAGTGTTTTCCAATGCCGATGCTGCTGCCATATAGATGGCGCTATCGTGTTCGGCTTGAATGGGCTTAGCCATTAGTAGTAAGCTAGCAGTTAAGGTGAACATAACTAACCATAATTTTGTAACCATTTTGATCTCCTTATTTGTGAGTTTTTTCAAGATAATTGAACGGTGTTCATGCCCACTTTAGCTTTCTAATTCCACGAATCATCAACCATTTATCCACGATGGAAGTAATCCGTTGTTGTTTGGTAAAATTTGTTACCGCAAAGGCAACAAGGATATTAGAGTCTAACGGCCACTCAATAGACGACTTAATAAAAAGCCAACACCGACTGCTATTCCTAAAGAAGCGACGGGGTTTTCATGGATGTAACCTCGGCAGTCTTCAACAAATTGCTGCTCCGCATTTTTCAATTGTTCACCTTTTCTACTTAGCGCATCTGCAGCTTGACTGGTTGCATTGGCTGCTTTGTCAACTGCCTCGTGAGCGCTTGATTTAACTCGGTCAATGGTTTCATCGACCCTGTTAGTATTGTCTGTTGTTTCCATAATGGTTTCCTTAAAAAGTAAGATTTAACATCTGGTTTTTGATAGTCTCAACCGAAGATGAACACCCTATTATTTGGTGTCTTTTTTAAATGACTGCGCGTGGATTGCTTAATACTTAGGGGTCAATGGTTAAAAATTAAATATGGATCCATCAAAACAACCACGGGTATTTCCAAGAGCCAGCCTATAAAATTCTAGCTAAATCCCTAACGATTCTCCGTCGAAAGACATAACATTGCAGACCGGTAAGAAGTCTAATGGAAAATTCTCATGGAGTCGGTGCGGTGACGCACATATGGCTGATATTGAATGTCTACTATCCCTATTGAGGATTGAAAATTATCCCCTTGGTCGAGAGCCCTACGATTCCACTCTTTAAAATAGCGCTTATGTACGCTAGCGAACGGTGTGCGCCTATGAAAAAGCATTTAATTGCCCCTGAGGATTTTCGGTATCGGAAATCAATTCTGATGGCTAGTAACTCGGCTTGTTAGAAGTAGTAGTGCCGAAATGCGCGCCAAGCCAATGCTCCAGAAAAATTGCGAATCGTTGTGATCGCAATACCTTCTCAAGACAACGACTGTGTTCTGTATTTAATTCAATGGAGAGAGACTATGAAATTTTTTTACTGCCCCAAATCAAAACAGATGATGCAGAAACTCGGCGTGACCGCAACTTCTGCATTTCTTATATTCGGTTGTGCAAGCATTCCTGCACCGACAGAACAAATGGCCGTTTCTAAGGTTGCAGTAACTAATGCAACCAGTGCAGGGGGCAACGAATTTGCGCCGTTACTGCTTAAATCGGCAATGGATAAGATGGATGCCGCTGAACGAGCCATGACTGCAGAAGATTATCTGAAAGCGCGGCAACTGGCAGAACAAGCACAAGTCGATGCCCAACTAGCCGCAACTAAAGCGCGTTCAGCCAAGGCACAGAAAGCAGCGACCGCATTACAGGAAGGCAATCGCGTACTACGCCAAGAAATTGACCGTAACGCCCACTAAACCCCAACAGGAATTCATCATGCAAAAATATCAATACATTCCCATGGCCTTAATCGCTATAGCGATTATTACTGGTTGTAGTACCGTAACACAAACCCCACCACTAGCAGAAGCGCATAGCAGTTACAACAGCGCGCGGACTAATCCTGATGTCACCAATCTGGCGGCGGTAGAATTAAAAGATGCTGGCGACACTTTGAACAAGGCGGACTATGCCCTAAATAATAGCGAAGACACTGAAACTGTCGATCATCTAGCCTATTTAGCGAAGCAAAAAGTGGGGATAGCGGAAGAAACCGCCAAACGGAAAACGGATGAATTAGCCGTCACCAACGCGGGCGCCAAACGCAACGAAGTCCGCTTGGAAGCACGGACGGCTGAAGCCGATGCAGCTAAAGCACAAGTGGCAGAACTGTTAGCTTTGAACGCCCAGAAAACCGATCGTGGCATGGTGATTACTTTAGGCGACATTTTGTTCAGTACCGGCAAATCACAGCTAAAACCGGACGGCGTACGTAACGTACAAAAGCTAGGTGATTTTCTTATCAAATATCCACAAACCAAGGTATCGGTTGAAGGCCACACGGATAGTGTCGGCAGTAATAGCTACAATCAGGACTTATCTGACCGTCGTGCCTATTCCGTACGGTCGGCTTTGACCGATATGGGGATCAGTAATGACCGCGTCGCTACCCACGGTTATGGCGAAGAATTTCCCGTTGCGAGCAACAACAATGCCGAAAGCCGTCAATTAAATCGGCGCGTGGAGATTATCCTCTCCGATGCCAACGGCAACATCACACCAAGGTAGGCTTAGTCAATATCGGCGGCGAACGACTGAACTTTGGTAACCTGATCGGACTCACAATTGTCGTTACGACCAGCAGGATTCAATCTGTCATCCCTGTTAGTACGCTAACGCAGACAAGGATGACAGAACCTGTATGCAGTCTATTGGGTCACTATCCCTTACGATCAAAAAGAGAGATTATTATAAAACAACGTGAAAATGCCAATTACCAGAAGACAGAAGCTAATGAAGACGAAAAACGAATATACAGAAAGTCGGGCATCAGAACTTAAAGAATGGAGTGCACAGATTGATCTCTTGGTTACCAAGGCTGAAAAATCAGCAGGGGTGGTTAAGCTAAAATATGATCCACTACTCGATGATTTACGTGCCAAACAACATGCAGCCGCTGAAATGATGAAAAAGTTGGAAGGTGCCAGTGATGATGCGTGGGGGCTTAAAGAGGCCGCGGATAAGCTGTGGGATGAGCTTAGGTCTGGTTTAGCTAACGCCTCTTTAACGTTTAAGTAAGCTAACGCAAGAATAATTTGTTTGGTATGCCGGCCAAGGCTCTATGTGAAATACCCTAGGGACTGCGTCTGGACTTGCTGTAGCGACTTTAAATTACCTTTTTACTCAAGATTTTTTCGACAACATGGGTACTAATTTTATGAAAATCCTTTCTTACGCAGCACAAAACGCAACAGCGCCCCTCGCGCCTTTCAAAATTGACCGTCGTGATCTTGGCGCGGAAGATGTGCAAATACAGATTTTATATTGCGGTGTCTGTCACTCTGACTTACATACCGTCCGCAACGAATGGCAGGGCACAACCTATCCTTGCGTACCTGGCCACGAAATTATCGGACGCGTCACGAAAGTGGGTGCGAACGTCAAGAAATTCAAGGAAAACGACATTGTCGGCGTGGGTTGCTTGGTGGATTCCTGCCATAGTTGCGAAAACTGTAAAGATGACCTCGAACAATTTTGCACAAAAGGCCCAATCTTTACCTACAACTCACCGGACAAACACACCGGCGGACTGACATACGGCGGTTATTCTAATAGCATAGTCGTGGATGAAGCTTTTGTATTACACATCCCAAACAACTTAGACCTCGCTGCAACTGCCCCGCTCCTTTGCGCAGGAATCACGACTTATTCACCATTAAGGCACAATAAAGTTACCGAAGGCCAGAAAGTGGGCATCGTGGGGTTAGGTGGGCTGGGCCATATGGGGGTAAAACTAGCTAAGGCTTTTGGCGCGCATGTCGTTGTCTTTACCACCTCGCCAAATAAAGTTAAAGATGCCTTGCGGCTCGGTGCGGACGAAGTAGTCAACTCCAAGAATGCAGGCGAGATGAAAAAACATCTTAATAGCTTCCATTTCATTCTTGACACTGTGGCCGTGCAACACGATATCAATGCCTATCTCGTTCTCTTGAAACGCGACGGCACGCTTACACAAGTGGGCGTACCTCCTGAACCACTTTCCGTTCACGTCGGCAGCCTTATCTTCGGACGGCGCAATTTCAGTGGTTCCCTCATTGGCGGCATTAAAGAAACTCAGGAGATGCTGGATTTTTGTGGCCAGCACAATATCACATCCGATATCGAGCTTATACCCATACAGAAAATCAATGAAGCTTACGACCGCCTGGTGAAAAGCGATGTTAAATACCGGTTTGTCATTGATATGGCAACTTTGAAAGAGGTGGTGTGAATGGATACCGATAATCAAACAACTGCATTGAAAGTACAGGTTAGCTCGCATCTTGTGGAGAATTTTTATGCACATTGAAAATCACCACAAAACAACTGTTTTGATTCTAGCCAGCGTGTTATTTGCAACATCCATTACTGGCTGTGGCCGTGCCAAGCAATATCGTCGGGTCGAACAATCCGGTTATCTTGGGGATTACTCGAAAATGAAAGAAGGCAAAGGTAATGAAGCTCTTTATATCTATGTGAATCCTCAAGCAAACTGCCATAAATACAGTAAGGTCATTATTGACCCAGTGGTTTTATGGGGAGAATCCGAAGATTCGCCACTTGCGTCCCTGGACCCTAAAGATCAAAAAATGTTGGCTACTCTAGGTTGGGGTACGCTTTATGATGCCATGAAGAAAGGCAAGTTTGAAATTGTCAACAAACCTGGCCCAGATGTGATGCGTGTAAAAGGTGTAATTACAGAAGCGGTTAAGGCAAAGGTGATATTAGCAGATGTCGTGGTGGTTGCCCCATACGTTTGGGAAGCAGCAACGTTATGGGGAATTGGCACAGGAAAATGGCCTTTTCTAGGTGAGCTTGCTGGGGAAATGGAAATAACTGATTCGTTGACAGGAGAACGTCTCTTCTCAGCCGTGGATAAGGTGGTCGGAACCTTGGGTTCTAATATTGATCCCTTAGCTAGATGGGACGATGTCCGTCAAGGATTCAATCTCTGGCGAGACAGGCATGGTGTCCGCATGGCTAGTTGTCACAATACAGGATCTTTCAAAATGCCCAATGATGACAGGAATTGGGTAACAAAAACCTATCAATATATATCGCCATAATGCGTTGTTGAATTTACTTTCATGGTAATCTCTAAAAATTCAAAAAACTCCTTCTCCCTTTGGGAGAAGGTTGGAATGAGGACTTTAGAATCAAGCATGTATTCCCCTCTGCCTAACCCTATCCCAAAGGGAGAGGAGATGATTAGGGATTCCCTCATTACTAAGCGTCACTTTTTGGAGAAAACAAATGCAATGGCGCAATAGCACAGAGCGTTACGGCTCACTTTCAATTGGACTCCACTGGTTAATGTTGCTGCTGCTCATAGCAGTGTATACCTGCATTGAGCTGCGCGGTTTTTTCCCCAAAGGCAGTGATCTTCGTGAGGCTTTAAAAACCTGGCACTACATGTTGGGGCCATCTGTTTTCGTTTTAGTCTGGCTGCGCTTGCTATTAGCATTAACAAGCCCTTTCCCTCAAATTAAATCTGAATCACCAAAATGGCAGAAGCTATCAGC
>NZ_JBEBKJ010000017.1:0-49548 GCF_040079455.1 Methyloglobulus sp.
TGTCCAAACGTTTTCCGTTCGCGGTTTATTACACTGTAGAAAATACAGACATCATCGTTTACGCTGTGTTGGATTGTCGGAGTAATCCGGCTTGGATAGAAGGAAGATTAACAGACAATGAGTAACGTAAACGGCATCATAAAATTTGTCCAAAAATTTATGCGTTAAAACATCTGCATCAGTAATGAAAAGCTGGATGTCCAGCAACTGAACTGAATGCTATTAAGGTATCTTTTAAGAAAAAGGATGGTACGCTTTTAACATTGACTCATGCCATACAACTTTATCACTAGAGGGCAATCCCTCGCTAAGTGACTTTTTAGCTATCATTAGGACGATGGAGCTATGGCAAGGATAGAACCATTCCACCATTTATAAATAATCTTAATTTGATAAAGAATAATAAAAGTGTTCACCGATTACCATGCCAAATATTTTGCTTTTGAATTAACACGCCAATGTGCAAGTGATGGCGTAGATAGGTTATCGCAATCGTTATTCGATGCGACTGTTGACCTAAATCCCCATCAGATCAATGCCGCTTTGTTTGCGCTTCATAATCCTCTCAATAAAGGCGTTATCCTTGCGGATGAAGTCGGCTTAGGAAAAACGATTGAAGCTGGTTTGGTGCTTTGCCAGTATTGGGCGGAAAGAAAACGAAAATTACTGATTATTTGCCCCGCCTCGTTGCGTAAACAATGGGCGCAAGAATTATTAGACAAATTCAATCTCCCTTCACAGATTTTAGATGCGAATATCTGGAAGCAATTAAAAGCCCAGGGCATAAATAACCCCTTCAACAACAAATGTATCAACATACTCTCTTATCATTTTGCTGCGCGATTAGAAGAATTACTGCTTGTTGAGCCTTGGCATTTGGTGGTCATGGACGAAGCACACAAGTTGCGAAATTCATACCGCCCCAACAATAAAATGGGTCAAGCCTTAAAACGCGCCCTTCATGGCAGGCAAAAATTATTATTAACCGCTACACCACTGCAAAACTCCTTGCTTGAGCTTTACGGATTATCGACATTATTGGATGAACATTTGTTTAGTGACGAAAAATCCTTTCGTCAGCATTACATGGGGAACGGCGGTATTGCTCAGTTAAAAGATCGCCTGAAAGGATTTGTAAAACGGACATTACGCAAACAAGTCCTTGAGTACATCCGTTATACCCAGCGTAAAGCCATAACCATACCGTTTACGCCATCCCAGGCAGAAATGCATTTGTATAATGGAATAACGGCAATTCTTGAACGTGAAGATAGCTACTCTTTACCCAAACGCCAACGGCATTTAACCGGGCTTATCCTTCGTAAACTGTTGGCATCGAGTACCCATGCGGTGCTTAACACATTAATTACCATAAGAAATCGGCTTGTTAACCTTTCAAATAATCAACAAGATGATACCGACATTATTGCGGATTTGATTGAAAACGACGATTTGGAATCCGATTACCTTGACGAGTTGGAAAGTGAAACTGTTGATGACTCAGAACAAACTATCGACCAAAAACAACTCAAATGCGAAATTGAAGAAATCAACGGACTGATCGAGCAAGCAGAAAAAATATCTGAAGACAGCAAAGCCAAAGCCTTGTTGATTGCCTTAAATAAAGGCTTTAAACAAATGGCCGCAATGGATGCACCGCGCAAAGCCGTAATTTTTACCGAGTCCAAACGCACTCAGGAATACTTGCAAGCTTATTTGTCCGCTAATGGTTATCAAGAAAAATTGGTGACTTTCAGCGGCACTAACAATAGCCCTGAAACGACGGTTATTTATCAGCAATGGCTACAAGAAGTTAAAGGCACTAACAAAATTACGGGTTCCCCCCAAGTAGACAAACGCACAGCCTTAATTGACCATTTTCAAAATCATGCAGAAATAATGATTGCAACTGAGGCTGGCGCAGAAGGCGTTAACCTGCAATTTTGTTCCTTGGTCATCAATTACGACCTGCCTTGGAATCCGCAGCGAGTTGAACAGCGCATAGGCCGCTGCCATCGCTACGGGCAAAAATTTGATGTTGTTGTTATCAATTTTCTTAATCAAAGCAACTATGCCGACCAACGGGTACTGGAATTATTAACCGATAAGTTTCATTTGTTCGACGGCGTTTTTGGGGCATCTGATGACGTACTTGGTTCTATAGAATCCGGTATTGATTTTGAAAAGCGGATACAAGCAATCTACGAAACTTGCCGAACAACCGATCAAATTGAATCCGCTTTTGCCCAACTCCAGAAAGAAATGGAAGTGGACATCAGTAAACAAATGCAGGAAACCCGTCAGCAATTGTTGGAAAATTTTGATGAGGACATCCACGATTTATTAAAAGTACAGCTCGATCAAGCCGAACAAAGGCTCGACAAAATCAGTCGATGGTTTTGGGCTGTCACCAAACATCGCCTAAAGCCACACGCCGATTTTAATGAACAAGATTACCTTTTCAATCTCAATACTTATGTCATTAATGAAGCACCACAAGGACGCTATCAATTACTGAGGCGAACCCATAAGCAAAATCCAGTCAGTGTAAACGCTCATGTTTACCGTTTGAACCATCCGTTAGGTGAATGGGTACTAGAAACCGCAAAACAACAAGCCACGCCCAGCGCACATATCACATTCGACTATACAGCGCATAAAGCAAAGATTAGTGTCATCGAAGCATTGTTGGGAAAATCCGGTATCCTAAAACTTCAACGCTTCAGTGTTGAAGCCTTGGAACAAAACGAGGATCACCTTTTGTTTGCCGCCGTTACCGATGATGGCGAAGAGTTACCAGCAGAAACGGCGCAAAAGCTTATGCTACTGCCTGCCAGCCTATGTCTTCCGCAAGTGCTGAGTGATTGCCAACAACTGGATACCTCACTCATTAGTGCCCAGAATGACATCATAAAAATGGTCAATAGCCGTAATTTGATGTTCTTTGAAGATGAAGTCAACAAACTCGATCTCTGGGCTGACGACTTAAAGTACGGCCTAGAACAAAGCATTAAGGATATTGACCAACAGATAAAAGAAGTGCGCCGAAATGCCAAAATTGCGCCCACACTGGAAGAAAAATTAAATTACCAGAAAAAACAACGAGAATTAGAGCGGGATCGGAGTCAATTACGCAAAGAACTTTTTGATCGTCAGGATAAAATTGATGAACGTAGAGAAGCCCTAATTGGGCAACTTGAAAGCAAATTAAATCAAAAAACCGAAGCAGATGATCTGTATATGATTAAGTGGTCTATTATCTAAGTAAAAGCCGACTTCAACATCCCGCTTGAGGCAAACATGACCAATCCCAGTGAGAGATTAATGACAAAAATCATTCAGCAACTACAGGCAGAACAAATTCTGACAGAACAGGAAGCCAATAAAATTGCTGGCAAAATACTGTCAGGGAAAATCAGAGCAGAAGATTGGCGATTAGCAATTGAATTATCAATGGATAAGGGCGATCAAAATGCCGAAGAAACCCACCCTTAAAAAACTTACAGTTCATGCATTACGCGGGGCTATGCAACCCGTTGAAATCGAATTTCATAAGCCGCTGACATTGATATATGGTGAAAATGGCACAGGGAAAAGTACGCTTTGTGATGCCTTAGACTTGCTGGGTAATCAGAAAGTAGGTTCGGTTGAAGGGCGGGGTCTAGGTACAACCAATGTTTATTGGCCTTCGATAGAAAAGACCAAAGGAGACATTTATGTCGAATTAGAAACTAAGTCGAATACTTGGCGGGCGACCGTTAGCACGAAAAATGTCAATATAAATCCTTCTACTGATGTGCCATCCGTGCATGTTTTACGTCGGGCGCAGATTTTAGATTTAATTCAAGCAAACCCTGCTGATCGTTTTAAGGTTATAAAACCTTTTATAGATATAACTGAAATTGAAAAATCAGAAACCGAATTACGCAGTTTGTTAAATACGTTAGAAAAGGAACAAACAGAGGCAAGTACTAGGCTGGGAGAGAACAGGGTAACAATAGAAAGTTATTGGCAACGCCTAGCAAACAGTAAAGGATCAGTATTTGAATGGGCAAGACAAGAAACACAAACAAATCTTGATGGCTTTGACAACGAAATCAGCAAGCTGAGACAACTTGAACATACATTAAATAATGTCAAACGAGAACAACAAAATTATCAACAAGCTCAAGAAAATCTAACAAAAACCCAAACAGAAGTTACTCAAGAACAGCAAAAAGTTGAAACAATCACTCAACAAGCCCTGCCAGGAACGAAGGAAGTTTTAGAAATACTCCAGGCAGCGAGTAGACATTTTTCATCTCACCCGATAGTAGAAAAGTGCCCACTATGTGAGAGTTCAGAATTTGCCAATGGACTTCCTGATAAGGTCGCACAAAAAATCAGTCAGTTAAACATCCTTGATCGGGCGATAGTCAGCAAAAAGCAGGTAGACGCAAAATTTAGCAACGATCAAAATAAGAAAGAATCAGAAGGCAAAAAATTAACGGAAACAATAACTGCACTTAGCCAAAATATTGAAGACTGTATTAGTTTTTCATTATTACAAGAAAGTAAAACCCAAGAAATTATTTCTATATTGAAACAACAACTTTCTAACTCTATAGACCTAATTTCATCCCCGATTCTTAATCAAGCTATTGATTCATTAATCGGTACTATCAATCAAAGACGTGACGACATAGCCAATTACAAAGGTGAAATCAATGGCTTAAAGTCAGCTTTACAACAATACGATACCAATATTGAAAATCAACGAGCTTCATCAATACTACTGCCAGCTTTAAGGCAAGCTCTACAAATTCATGAAATCCAACGTAAGCAATTTGTTGACGACATACTCAGTAAAATTGCGAATGAAGTAGGTCGTCTCTATGAGTTGCTACATCCAGGCGAGGGACTTAATAAAATCGCCCTTATGCTTGATCCAAAGAAAAAAGCATCTCTTGAAATTGCGGCTAATTTTTTCAGTCTCGAAAATGCGCCACCCGCAGCTTATTTTAGTGATTCTCATTTGGATACATTGGGATTGTGTATATTTATCGCTATCGCTGCATTGAATAATCTTGAAAACACCATTCTCGTGTTGGACGATGTGCTTGGGAGTATTGATGAGCCTCATGTCGAACGATTGGTTGAGATGATTTATAGCGAAACAGAACGTTTTATGCATTGTATTATCACAACGCATTACCGCCCTTGGCGTGAAAAATTCCGACTTGGACAATTAAGAAACGGGCAATGTCAACTAATTGAACTTGGAAAATGGTCGCATTCAAATGGGGTTTCTATCGGAGTGAAAGGCGCACCACCTGTTGATGAATTAAGAAAATTAATTCAAGCAAATCCACAAAGCCTTCAACTTATCTGTGCGAGTGCTGGTGTTTTACTCGAACAAATTTGTGATTTTATAACTGAAAAATATGAATGTTCAGTTCCAAGAAAAAAGCATGGGCATACGTTAGGCGATCTGTTGCCATCGATAAACAACAAGTTGCTTGCTGCGTTACGAACAGAAACTAAAAAAGCTGATGGGAGTTATTTAAATCATACTCTGGGTAGCAAACTGGAAGAACTCAAAAATATTTCATCTACAAGAAACATCTTTGGCTGCCATTACAACGTATTATCACAGCACCTTCCTGAGCAAGATGCCCAGCGTTTCGGACAACTGGTTTTAGAAGTAGCAGAGTGCTTAATTTGTCCTGAAGAAGGCTTGCCATCCTCTGATAGATCAGGTTCTTATTGGGCAACAAAAGACGAAACGCTACGGTTACACCCCTTACGAAAACCATCTTAAAAAACTAAATGAATAATAAACAAAAGTTAGAGCTAACTTGGATCGGCAAGGACAAGCGGCCTAAGTTGGAGCCGAGGATTTTATTGGAAGACCCAAGTTTGTCGTATCATGCTAAACATAAGGTAAGCGATAACGATCAGTTCGATAACAAGCTAATTTTTGGCGACAACCTGCTGGCGTTGAAAGCGTTGGAGCAAGTGTATTTTGGAAAAGTTAAATGTATTTATATCGATCCTCCTTACAATACAGGTAGCGCGTTTGCCCATTTTGATGACGGGTTGGAGCATTCGATCTGGCTGTCATTGATGCGTGATAGGCTCGAAATTCTCAGGGAATTGTTGGCAGAAGATGGCAGTATTTGGGTATCTATCGACGACAACGAAGCTCATTATTTAAAAGTCATGATGGACGAGGTGTTTGGTAGAAGAAATTTTATTGCTTCAAATGTTTGGCAAAAACGATATTCAAGAGAGAATCGTGAGGCAATTGGTGATGTACATGAATATCTTTTTGTTTATGCTAAACATCCAGAGGTTTTTAAGGAAAATCGTAACTTAGTTACTTTGACAGAACAACAAGCAAAGGTTTACAGAAATCCTAATAATGATCCACTTGGTCGTTGGCGACCAATTCCAATGACAGCCCAAGAAGGACATGCAACATCAGAACAGTTTTATGAAGTTGTAACCCCCATCTGGAAAGAGACATCGACCACCTGAGGGCCGTTGTTGGGGGATAGCACGAGCAACTTATGAAAAACTTCTGTCGGAAGGTAGAATATATTTTGGAAAAAATGGTGATGCGCAACCTAATATTATTAGGTACTTATCTGAAGTAGCCGGTGTTGCTCCTTGGACATGGTGGCCATCAGATGAGGTTGGGCATACAGATGAATCAAAAAAAGAAATTCATAGTCTTTTCGGTAAAACGGCGGCTTTTGATAGTCCAAAACCAGAGAGGTTAATTCAGCGTATTTTACATATTGCGACTAATCCTGACGACCTTGTACTAGACTCTTTCGCCGGTTCAGGCACTACTGGCGCAGTCGCGCATAAGATGGGTCGTCGATGGATCATGATTGAACTGGGCGAACATTGCCATACCCACATCATTCCGCGCTTGCAAAAAGTTATCGACGGCGAGGATCAGGGCGGTATCAGCAAGACCGTCAACTGGCAAGGTGGCGGCGGTTTCCGTTATTACAAACTCGCGCCTTCCTTGTTGGAACAAGACAAGTGGGGCAATTGGGTGGTGAATAAAAACTACAACCCGGCAATGCTGGCCGAAGCCCTGTGTAAGTTGGAAGGTTTTACCTATGCGCCTTCCGATAGCCAATGGTGGAATCACGGCTATTCATCCGAACAGGACTTTATTTACGTTACCACGCAAAACCTGTCGCATCAGCAATTGGTGGAACTGTCCGAGGAAGTGGGCGGCAATCGTTCCCTGTTGGTGTGTTGCGCGGCATTTCGCGGCAAATCCGAACAATTTGCCAATCTAACGGTTAAGAAAATTCCCAAAATGGTGTTGTCGCGCTGCGAATGGGCGCATGACGATTACAGCCTGAATGTTGCCAACTTGCCGCAAATGCAAAAACCCGCCGCCGCACCGGAGCAAACGGATTTACTGGGAGACGAGGCATGAAACAGAAAATTTTACAAAGTATCGCCGGACGCTTAAGTTTAAGGCAACCGCAACGGGATTCCTTGGAAGCCTTGTTGAGGGCGATTGAAGCAAGCCCGGATATTCTGCATCCAAAACGCGATGTCGCAACCGTTTTGGAAATCATTAAAAATGAATTCCCTAAGCTGTCTGATTTTGAACGTGAGTTTCCCTCCCTTTGTTTTGCCTTGGCAACCGGGGTCGGCAAAACCCGGTTGATGGGTGCTTTTATCAGCTACTTGCATCTGGCGCATGGTATTAACCATTTTTTTGTATTAGCCCCCAACCTGACGATTTACAACAAGCTGATTACGGACTTTACTCCCAATACCCCAAAATATGTCTTTAAAGGCATTGCCGAGTTTGCCGTTAATTCGCCCGTGATAATTACTGGCGACGATTATGAGGTTAAAGGCCGTCATGCTGGCGATATATTTTCTGCTGTGTCCATCAACATTTTCAATATTTCTAAAATCCATTCAGAAGTGCGAGGAGGCAAGTCGCCTAAGATTAAACGATTGTCCGAATATTTAGGCGATAGCTATTTTAATTATTTGTCTGAGTTGTCAGACTTGGTTTTGCTGATGGATGAATCGCATAGGTATCGTGCCGATGCCGGAATGCGGGCGTTGAATGAATTAAAACCATTACTGGGTTTGGAGCTGACGGCAACCCCGTTTACTGAAAGCGCACGAGGGCCGATTCCCTTCAAAAACGTCGTAGTGGATTATCCCTTAGCCCGCGCCATGGATGATGGTTTCGTTAAAGAGCCTGCTGTGGTGACTCAACGGAATTTCAACGCTAACCAGTATTCCAAGGAAGAAATTGAGCGCATTAAATTGATGGATGGCATTCGCTTACATGAGGCCACCAAGGTTGAATTACTGACCTACGCACGGGAAAACGATGTGCCTGTCGTTAAGCCGTTTATGCTCGTTATCGCCAGGGATACCACACACGCTGCACAGTTATTGGAGTTAATGGAATCGTCGGCGTTTTTTGATGGACGTTATCAAGGCAAAATAATTCAGGTGGACAGCAGCAAATCCGGTGCTGCCGAAGAAGAGATGATCGCCCGTTTGCTGGCGGTAGAAAGCCAGGATGAACCAACGGAAGTGGTAATTCACGTCAATATGCTGAAAGAAGGCTGGGACGTGACGAATCTTTATACCATTGTGCCATTACGAGCCGCCAATGCACGGACATTGATAGAGCAATCAATTGGCCGTGGTTTGCGCCTGCCTTATGGTAAACGCACAGGCGTAGCGACGGTGGATCGCTTGAATATTGTCGCCCACGACCGTTTTCAAGAAATTATTGACGAAGCGAACAACCCTGAAAATCCGCTGCGTTTGAAACAAGTGATTCTGGAAGCACCGACCAATCAAGATAAAACCGAAAGTGTGGCGGTAATATCGAATCTTGGAATGCTAGTAGGTAATTCATCATCAGGCATGGTTTATCCCTCTTTAACTAACAAAACGCCTATTTTTCAAGGCGTAGCAGAAAAAGCGGTCGCACAAATTGCCATTGCCGAATTGAATAAATTGCAACATCAACCCGCTATTGCTGCAACCAGTAAGGCATTGCTAGGGGAAGCTATTCAGTCATCGATTGTCAAAGCCGTTACTGAGCATCTGAATTCCAGCCAGCAATCCGTATTTGATGACGATAAGACGATAGATGTTGCGAAGATCGTTGCCAAAGCAACCCTATTGATGGTTCAGCAAACTATTGATATTCCGCGTGTAATTGTTGTACCTAAAGGTGAAGTCAGCTATGGCTATAAGCCGTTTACTTTAGATTTAAGTGGTTTGAATCTTCAACCATCCGAACGGGATATTTTGATTCAAAGTTTGCAAACCAATCAGCAGGTGTCGATGGCATCCCAAATTGGCTTAACTGAAGCGAAACCGGAGAATTACATCGTTTATGCGTTGATTGATTTTGATGATATTTCTTATGACGAACATGCCGATTTACTGTATGACTTGGCAAAACAGGTTATTGACCATTTGAACGCCAGTGCCTTATCCGATGACGAAATTCATAATGTGTTGAGTAACCATCGTAATTTAATCGCCCAAAACATTCATGCACAAATGGCCGGACACTTTTGGGAAAAGGCTGATACCTATGAAGTGGAAGTGCGGAGCGGATTTACGCCATTAAAAGATTGTGCTTATACCGTGTTAGAAGGCCAAGCGGTGCAGTCTTATCGTCAAACCGTCGCCGATAAAACCAAGATTAAGCAGGTATTGTTTGGTGGATTTGAAAAATGTTTGTATCCCGTACAAAAATTTGATTCTGATACTGAACGACGCTTTGCCGTCATATTAGAACGTGACGCGCAAAAGTGGTTTAAGCCCGCCAAAGGTCAATTTAAAATTTATTACAAAGACCGTAACGAACACCCGGAATATGTACCCGACTTTATCGCTGAAACTGAGCAATGCGTGTTGATGGTGGAAACCAAATCACTGGCGGAAATGACTGACCCAATTGTCCAAGCCAAAGCCGAAGCCGCAAAAACTTGGTGCAAAAATGCCAGTGAATATCTGCTTAAAAATGGCGGAAAATCCTGGAAATATTTACAGATACCCCATGATGAGGTCACGGAAAATCTTAAGCTGGAGGATTTTGTCCGAAGGTTTTGATTGATAAGGTTAGTATTATGAATTCCCTTTTTGCGATGACAAAATATTACACAATTTAACCCAACAACCTTATTTTTAAGGATTAAAGCCAAACAAAAAAGACAACTCCACAAGGTTATGCACAAAATCTGTGGATAACTCTAATACATTGGAAAAAGGTAGCATAAAAATCTAACTTAATGCTTTGTTCCAACTTATGACCCTATTAGCTATCTTCTACAATCCCTATTACTTGATGAATAACCAAAGCATAACAATTGCCGAAACCAGCGCCATTATCGAAGCGGCAAAATTAACATAGAGCATTGACCTCATAGTTTTTAACTGGCTATTTAAAGACCTTAAATTCTTTGAAGCCCTGAGTTGTTGCTCCATGGCGATGTTACCGCTTTTGTCTGCAATTTCCATGACAAGGTTTTCAATCTGCTGTTCAATCAGCTCGCCGACAAGATGACGGTGGCTGTTTTCCATGCTGCCTAGAATCGCCTTAGCTTTACTTTCCATGTTCTTGCTCCACAAATCAGCGGCTGCTTCCAAATTGACATGGAATTCATGAATTAACACTTCTTGCTTGCTGGCGAATTCGTCCATTAATAAACCGTTGATGGTTTGCAAAACCAGGATTGGATCGTTATTGCCAAGGGCAATACCGTGCTTTACAGCAACAGCACGTATGATGGCTTCCATGCCATCGTCTGACCGATCAGTTTTTACCTTAGTTGCTTGATTCGCTGGGCTTCTATCAATGCCCCGACTTAACAATCCCTTGCTCATAAAATTACCGCAGCATCCAGTCTCTTAAAAATATCGTCTTGTATGATTTTTAATCTTTGCCGGGTCATGATTGTTTTACTTGGATCGTTGATTGCTTCGTCGAAAGTCAGGTTTTGATTGAGCATTGCGCTTAGGTCATGGCCGAAGGTTTCTTGCTTATGCTCCGGTATTTGGATCAATGCAGTGATGGCCTCCTTATTCGCCTTATAAACAGCCATCTGCTCAAATGTTTTACCATCAGACTTCACTTCGCCCCAGTAGGGATTGAGCCAGACAATAAATTTGGTATTTCCCTTTAAGTGGTGCGCCATTTGAGCAAAGCCCACTAAGGTGTCGTTTAACGCCTGTCCGCCTGTGATGACGGTATGGATGATCAACTCATGGCCGAGGCTTTGTAATATTTCCGGTATGCCCATCTCCCTAATGTATGTTGATAAGGCAATGAATGAACTCGCACCGTTATCAATTACCGTGTCGCCTTGTGATTGCACTATTAATTCTATAATTTCATCGAATTTACGCTGGTTGATTTCATCGTTCTCGATAATGTCTAGCGACATAACAGGCAAACGGTCATATCGGCTGAAAGTCTTATTGATGGGGTCCGTATCAATTAAGGTCAGCGGCTTCTTTGGATCACTGTGCTTATAGATTAGATATTGCGTGAGTAGGCTTGCGATCAATGATTTTCCAACGCCGCCCTTACCTTGGAGAATGACATGTATTTTAGACATTAGATTAAATCCTTTGGGTTGATTTTGGGGTGATGGGACATACCATCGGGTAGATTTAACTTAGTAGGCTCTACCTGATGAATGGACTCAACGCTTTGAGATGCCGAATTCAGCGTACCAGTCTTGATTTTGGTGGGATCATTTGAAGTGGGTTTACCTCCTTGCTGTGCTTTCTCGCTATGCCGAGTTAAATTTTGTTTTCTGAGATACCTGGAAAAAGTCACGTAATGAACCGTGATGATGTTTTCTTCCGTTAAGGCTTCCCAGAGCGCCTTAGCGGTATAGCCTTTCTCTAAATAGGTTTTAATCAATTCCAGGTTCGCCAAAAACTCCACATAGCTGAGATTATTTGATTGTTTCGCCCGCGCAACCAGGGCTTTTTCGAGGGCATTGGCTTTTGTTGACTCAGACATTTTTTAACCTCATCGGAAATTAGTCCACATCAATCAGGAATATATTTGGATACTAATCGCAACTATGTGAAACTGATAGACATTAAGTAATTAATATAAATATAACATGTTATTATGTGATATTATTGTAACTATATGGTTATAATATTAAATTATCATAATATATTGACAAATACAATAATTTTAAGTAATAATATAGCTAAAGTTACACAGAAAAAGCGGGCAGGATAGGTGAAGTTGGCCAACCGTTTCACGGTTACCAACTTCACAATTCTTATTCGCGCTTGCAGCGCTCAACGAACATCCTGCCCTGCGGGACAACGTCAGAGAAAAGTGAGGTGGAGAATGAAGTTCGACTCAGCACCCAACCGCAAAAGCACCACACCGATCAAGGTGTGTTGTACGCCTGATGAACGGCAAGCCATTGCTGATAAAGCCGGACAATGCGGACTATCCGTTTCCAACTTCTTGCGGACTGTTGGCTTGGGGTCAGGTGTGGTCAGTGTGGTCGATCATCGTAAAGTCGATGAACTGGTGCGGATCAACGGCGACCTGGGACGGCTGGGTGGCTTATTGAAATTGTGGTTAGCAAACGAAGCCCATTTTCAATCTATCAGTGGACAGGGTTTCAAAGACCAAATCTTGGCTACGATTTCTGACATCAATGCTAACCAAGCAAGCCTGAAGGCTATCATCAAGCAGGTGGTCAAGTCATGATTGCAAAAGCCATCCCGATGAAAACAGCAGTAAAGAGCCACTTCGCTCACTTAGTGGCTTATATCACCGATGAGCAGGACACAACTTTCCGCTTAGGGGCGGTTAATGTCTCCAATTGCTACAGTGACGAAGCTGAGGATGCCGTTTTGGAAGTCCTCAATACCCAGATGCAAAACCGTCGGGCAACTTCTGATAAAACTTATCACCTGATTATTTCCTTTCGTGCTGGGGAAGAACCCAGTTCTGAAACCCTGAAAGCGGTAGAAAAAGAACTCTGCGTAGGGCTTGGCTTTACAGACCATCAACGGGTCAGTGCCGTGCATTGCGATACCGAAAACCTCCATATCCACATTGCCATCAACAAAGTCCACCCGGTCAAGCACACGATTCATAATCCCTTCCAAGACTATAAAACCCTGGCGAAATTGTGTGCCAAGCTGGAGCAGCAATACGACCTGGAAGTTGACAACCACCGCACCCAACGAAACCATACCGCTGGCAAAGCTAGGGATATGGAAGCCCATGCCGGGGTAGAAAGCCTGATTACCTGGATACAACAAAATGCCTTGGCTCAAATCAAGCAAGCTAATACCTGGGAAGCATTACATACTGTACTTTATGAGAACGATCTCCGTATTAAGGCTAGGGGCAATGGCCTTGCCATAAGCACTCTGGATGGCTCATCAATCGGGGTTAAAGCCAGTTCAGTTGCCCGGGAATGTTCAAAGAAACAACTGGAACAACGCTTAGGCAGTTTCCAACCCGCAAATGAACAGACTCTTAAAGCAGTCAAGGTCAAACAACGCTATGAACGGTCGCCGTTATTGAGTAATTCAACAAAACCGGAATGTCTAAGCAAACAAAATAAACAAGGTAAAATCAACAGTGTCGAACAATTTAGCGCTTATCAGACACAGATAAGAGAAAAAACCGCTAATCGAAACGATGCCTTGCACAAGGCAAGGACACAGCATAAAGACCAAATACAACAAGCTAAAGACAAGGCCGCAAGCAAACGCCGCTGGATCAAAGCCCTCATCCAACCCGGCATCAACAAAAAACTGCTGCTTGGATTGGTAAGTAAATCCTTACAAGCTGACATAAAGCAAATAAACACGACCTATCAACATACCCGGCAGCGGGTGTACAACCAACACCGGCGACAAACTTGGCTAGTTTGGTTGCAAACACAAGCCACAAACGGCAACCGGGACGCATTGCAATTGTTGCGGCAAAGGCATGTCAACAGTGACCAACGCGGGAATTACCTCGTTAAGTCGAAATACAAAACGGCGGAAGAACCAAGTCATACACCGTACGATCCTTCGTTACCCAAAGCCAAGGTCACCAAAAAAGGTACAGTGTTTTATCTGCACAATAAAGCCGTCATTAAAGATGACGGTAACCGCTTCCATGTTGCCGCCGATGCCAATCAGGATGTATTAACGACTGCACTCATCCATGCCAAACAGCGTCACGGTTACCAGCTTTCCGTCCACGGTAATGAATTGTTTCAGGAAAACGTGGTAAGGGCATCCGTGAAGGCTGGACTGAACATCAGTTTCGACCAAGCTAATTTAGAACAGCGGCGGGTGCAGTTAAGTGCCGAGAAACAAATGTTCGGCGATGGCGCGGTCAAGATTTTAACAGCCCAACAAAGCTTGGGCAGGAGGCGGTGATGGAAATCATGTCAATGGTGCGAGGGTTATGCTTATTGCCAATTATTATTGTTTATGGGGCATGGCTGTTATGCCAGTTTACGCTGGGTTTAATTATGCTTTTATTGGTCGCTTGGCTGATCCATACGTTATTCGGTATTGCCGGAGATGTCGTGCTGGCATTGCCGGTTATTTATGTCTTGTCATATTTGTTGCCGAATCCTCGATTTGGCGACATAGCCAACACGTTCAATTTCAAGATTAAAGCGAACGGTAATGACAAGGTTTTGCCAAAAGCGCAGGTTGTGGATTTTAAAGCCTACCGTCGTGGTACAAAGCCATGATAGACAAGTTCAACAATTCGATTGGCCCATTGGCGCATAAATCGGGCGGCGGTTCCAATAAGGGATTACGGGCGTTAGTGGCAATTACGATTCTTTTGGCAGGGCTGCAAACCGCAACCCAAGTATTTGCCCTTGAATTTCAATATCACCCTTCTCTGGGTTTTAACCTGTTCCATATCTACCCGCCCTGGGCAATCATTGGCTGGGCTTTGCATTGGGGGGATGCCTATTCGCCCAATCTACTACGCGCCGGAAATTTCGGAATTTTAGTGGCAGGAGTGGGATTGCTGTTGCAGACGGTTGTCATCATGGTGTTAGATAACTCAGCGAAAGCTAGCCTTTATATGCACGGTTCGGCACGGTGGGCTAATCTGAAAGACATTCGCTTGTCCGGGCTGTTACCTCGACCCAGAAAATTAACAGAATGGCTTTTGGGTGTAAAACAATTTAATAGTGCTGGTGTTTTTGTCGGTGCTTGGCAGGATAAACGCGGAATAAACCATTATTTAAGGCACAGTGGCGGCGAGCATGTGTTATGTATCGCACCGACCGGTTCCGGCAAAGGTGTTGGCTTGGTCATCCCGACGCTTTTGACTTGGTTGCAAAGTACGGTCATCACCGATTTAAAGGGCGAGTTATGGGGTGCGACGGCTGGCTGGCGAAAGCATCGTGCCAACAATAAGGTGTTGCGCTTTGAACCGGCTGCCAGAGATTCTGTGCGCTGGAACCCGCTGGATGAAATCCGTCTGGGGACACAATATGAAGTGGGCGACGTGCAAAACCTGGTCAATTTGATTGTCGATCCCGATGGTCGGGGCTTGGAAACCCACTGGCAAAAAACCTCCCATGCCTTGCTGGTCGGCGTGATGATCCATGCCTTGTACCTTGCCAAAAAAACCGGCGCAAAAGCCACCTTACAACAGATCGACCGGATACTGTCAGACCCAGAAAAAGCCTTGACCGATTTGTGGCAAGAGATGCGCCACAACTTGCACCGAAACGGAAGCCAACACGAATTGGTGTCATCCGCCGCGATGGACATGATAAGCCGTCCCTTGGAAGAGGCCGGATCGGTGCTGTCAACCGCCAAATCCTATTTATCATTATATAGGGACCCGGTAGTGGCTGAAAATATCGGCAGTTCTGATTTTTGCATTGGTGACTTGATGAACCACGACTCACCGGTAAGCTTGTATATAGTCACCCAGCCGAACGACAAGACCCGGCTACGCCCCTTAGTCCGTATCCTTATAAATATGGTCATCCGGTTTTCGGCGCAGGGCTTGACCATCAGTGATGGTATTCCAAAAGCTTCCTATAAGCATCGCTTGTTATTGATGCTCGATGAATTTCCGGCCTTGGGCAAGTTGGACATCTTGCAAGAATCCTTGGCCTTTTTACGGGGTTACGGCATCAAGTGTTATTTGATCTGCCAGGATATTACCCAGCTTAAAAGCCGTGAATACGGCTATGGCTCGGACGAATCAATCAGCTCGAATTGCGCCGTCGTCAACGCCTTTGCCCCCAACCGGATTGAAACCGCCGAACACTTGTCCAAGCTGACCGGGCAAACCACCATCGTCAAGGAACAAATCACCACCAGCGACCACCGTGCCAGTATGCTGTTGGGCAATGTGTCCCGCACCACCCATGAAGTGCAGCGTCCCTTATTGACCCCCGATGAATGTATGCGGATGCAAGGGCCGGTCAAAGACGGCCACGGCATGATCGAAAAACCGGGCGATATGCTGGTGTTTATGGCAGGTTACCCCGCTATCTATGGTGTCCAGCCCCTGTATTTTAAAGACCAAGCATTAATGGCGCGGTCACGCATATCCCCGCCGGAAAAAAGCGATACCTTAAAAACCAGGTTTAAACCCAAATCTTCCGTCTGTAACGATGCCAAACTGTTACCTGAAGAAGCATCTGGGGCGGCAGGTCGGGTAGACACTGGGCATGAGCATTCCATACAAAGAGGGGCAACAACCCATGTCCGCTCATCCAGTAGATAAGTTTAATGCTCTGGCCACATCTTCGCGGCAACAACCGCGTTATCACCGGACAATAAATGTGTTAGCAGCTTTGTTGTTATTAGGCTTCTCAACCCTATTCCTAAGCGATTGGCTGGGCTTACGCTTAAACATGACGCGCAGTGTTGCCCAGGGCTTTTATTGGGTGGTCAATAAACCACCGGAAAAAGGCGATTTCGTGTCGTTTTGCCCTGCAAAAAATTCCCTGACCCAGATGGCGCATGAGCGTGGCTATATTGGTTTCGGCAATTGTCCAGGCCACTACGAGCGTTTATTAAAAATCGTTGTAGGCGTATCAGGCGATAAGGTAGAACAACATAAACAAGGAATTTATATAAACGGAACATTGCTGCCGCAGAGTGCCGTCCTGCCTCAAGATGGTTTAGGTAGGCCATTGCTGCCGTTTAGCAACACGCCCATTGTACTAAAGTCCGATGAACTCTGGGTGATGACAAACCGCAGTCCCTTATCCTTCGATAGCCGGTATTTCGGCCCGATACGGTTAGCCCAAGTCAGTGATGTGGTTAAACCCTTATGGACTTGGCGGTAAGTCTGTTGCATCCGTTAAGCTGCACAATCCAAATACGGAGGTAGAGATGAAACAAAAAATAAATCGTAATCATTCGGATGATAAAGCTGTTGCCGATGAAGTTTTAATCGACAAATTGACCGATGCCATGACACCGGGATTTGCATCCGAATTTGACCCGGATGAGGCCGAACGTGCTGGTGCTTTTGAAGAGGATGCCTTAAATGAAGCCGATGCCTTGGACAGTTGCATTGATTCTGAACATGAAGGTTAGCGGTCATGGCGAAAACACCGAATCCAGGACAATTTGATTTATTTGATGATTGGCTTGTTGTCGAGGAAGTCGTATCGCCTTCAAATAACTCGACCCAAGCCATAGAAAATGAAACAGTGGTAACGATTGCGGCCATTGAAAACGCCCGTTATCAACTCGCCCAGCGTTTGGCAAATAGGTTGGACAACGATGGTGAGATAAGCACGAAATTGTTAACTGACGAAGCCAACCGTGCTTTCGGCGGTACCCAAGCGGAAGGCGTTTACTCGACAAAAGATGCTTACGATGCCATGGAAGCCGCTTTCAATATCCATCTTATCAGGACAGAAAAGGCTGATTTCACTCTTCAAAATGCGGCATGGGCAAGCAATAAAGCTGCCGAACTAACAAACCGCATCCAAAAATTACCCACGCAAACCAAACGCGACGAAGAAATGGACGAGTTCCAGCAATTCAGCACACCGCCAGCCTTGGCTTTTGTGGCCAATTGGGTGGTGGATGTCAAATCAACCGATGTCATGCTAGAGCCGTCTGCCGGTACGGGCGACTTGGCTATATGGTCGATAATTGCCGGTGCTGAGGTGATCCTGAATGAATTGTCCGTAAGGCGGCAAGTTTTGCTTGCCGACCAGTTCCCCAATTCAAGCTTATATAAGGAAAACGCCGAACAACTGGATAATGTCCTGCCAAGCGAAATAGTGCCGACAGCAGTGGTGATGAACCCGCCTTTTTCATCGACCGCAGGGCGTGTGCAAGGCCAGCGTGACACCGCAAACGGTGCGAGGCACATAGAACAAGCATTAAAACGGCTGCATGACGGTGGCCGATTGGTTGCTGTTGTCGGCCAGGGCATGGCAGCAGACCGCCCTGCGTTCAAGGCGTGGTGGAGTGCTATCGAGAAGAAATACACTGTCCGGGCAAACATAGGCATCTCTGGCAAAGAGTATGCCAAGTATGGAACCACGTTTGACAACCAAATTTTGGTCATCGACAAAACCGGCGCTACGACCCAACCGATTCTGACAGGTTATGTCGAGTCGGTTGCCGAATTACCTAATTTACTGGAGGGCATAAAAAATGACCGTCAACATCTACAACCAAGCATCCATCAACCAGCAGGCGATGAAGATACTCAAAACATACCAGATAGCCTTCAACCCGACAACCGAATTGGCGGCGCTGGTACTGATACGGGCAGCACTGGATCAGAACCTGTTGGCAACAGGGGAGATAACCGAACCCAACCTGTTGATAGCCAAACTATCGGCGAATCCCCAATTAGCGATGTCATTAATGACGGAAGCGGAACCGGGGATGGCGTTCGAACTCGACCTGCCGGACTCACTGGCGGAAGCGGCGGCGATGATAATGGAGGAAATAGTGGCCTCATTGAAGGCAATGAAGTCACCAGCATAGCCATAGAAGCCAAGCAAGGCGAAACCGCCGAATTCTCCGAATCCGTATTCTCCAATTATACCCCGCAACGCCTGACCATTCCCGGCGCACAAAAGCACCTGGGGAAATTGGTGCAGTCTGCGGCTATGTCCGCTGTAGAGCCGCCGCCACCAACCTATGCCCCAAAACTACCGGCTAACCTGATACAAGATGGTTTGCTGTCGATTGCCCAACTTGAATGCCTGGTCTATGCCGGACAAGCCCATGCCGAGCTATTGCCGAATGGTTCACGGAAAGGTTTTTTTATCGGTGATGGCACTGGCGTAGGAAAAGGCCGGGAAATATCCGGCATCATATTGGATAACTTGATGCAAGGCCGTAAAAAAGCCGTATGGGTTTCCTTTAATGAAGGTTTGATTGAAGACGCTAAACGTGATTTTGCAGGTATCGGCGGCAATCCTTTGAAGATATTCTTTCAAGGCAAAACCAAGGCTGGCAACCAAATCACTCAGCATGACGGCATCCTGTTTACGACCTATTCGACCTTACGCGGTGGGGAGAAAAAGCAAGCCACTGACCTAGGGCAGACGACGGGTAAAACCCGCGCCCAACAGATCATTGATTGGTTGGGTGATGGCTTCGACGGTGTGATTGCGTTTGATGAAGCGCACAGCATGGGCAATGCCATTGGGGTGAAAGGCAAACGCGGCAACAGAAAACCCTCACAGCAAGCCTTGGCAGGGATCAACTTACAACGCGAACTGCCGAATGCGCGTGTCGTGTATGTCTCCGCGACAGGCGCAACTGAGATCAGCAATTTAAGTTATGCCGACCGCTTAGGCTTATGGGGAGAAGGCACACCGTTTGCCGATGTGAATACCTTCATTGCGGACGTTTCCAAAGGCGGTATCGCTTCAATGGAACTGATAAGCCGCGATATGAAAGCGATGGGCATGTATATCGCCCGTTCCCTGTCTTATGACGGGGTAAGTTACGAACGGTTGGAACATACTTTATCTGAATTGCAGGAAGATATTTACAATGAATTGGCTGGCGCTTGGCAAATTGTATTAAACAATGTCGATGCGGCACTTGAAATTACCCAGGCAGGCAGTAACGGTAATGCCAAAAGTGCTGCAATGGCGCAATTTTGGGGCGCACACCAACGTTTTTTTAACCAAGTCATCACGTCCTTGCAAACGCCCCTTGTCATTGATGATGTCAGGCGACAACTGGATGCTGGCAATGTCGCCATCATCCAGTTGGTCAATACCAATGAAGCCGCACAAGAACGTATCATTGCGGAAGCGACCGCACAAGATACGGGACTGGAAGACCTTGATTTCACGCCGCGCCAGATGTTGATGGATTACGTTCGGAACGGTTTTCCAGTGGCGGCATACCAAGAGTCAACGGATGAAAACGGCAACAAAATCTACGTGCCGGTTATGGATTCAGACGGAAACCAGGTTTTTGACCGCGAAGCCATTGCCTTGCGCGATACCTTGTTAGAAACGCTGAATCAAATTCGTGTACCTGAAAATCCCATGGATTCCATCATCAACGCCTTCGGTACCGATGTGGTGGCGGAAGTCACTGGCCGAGGCCGCCGTTTTGTCCAGACCCGCGATGATGACGGTAACTTCAAGGTCGTTGAAGAAAAACGCGGTAAACATTCATCCAGGGCGGATGCCGAAGCCTTCCAAAACGACAAAAAGAAAATACTCGTGTTTTCGGGTGCAGGCGGCACTGGTTACAGCTTCCATGCCGACAATACCGCCACAAATAAACACAAGCGCATCCATTATATTTTACAACCGGGATGGCGGGCAGATTCGGCGGTGCAAGGCTTTGGTCGTACCCATCGGACAAACCAAGCCCAAGAACCGCATTATGTCCTGCCGACCACTAACCTGAAAGCACAAAAGCGCTTTGTGTCTTCCATTGCGCGTCGGCTGGATCAATTAGGCGCATTGACACGGGGGCAAAGGGAAGCAACCGGACAGGGTATGTTTACTGCTGCGGACAACCTTGAAAGCGAATATGCAACCACGGCCTTAAACATTTTCTTTGGCGATCTTTACCGTGGTGCGACCAGCTTGTCCTTCCAGAATGTGACAAAACAAATGGGCTTGAATCTATTTGATTCAAACGGCTCATTCTGTGAGACCAAAATCCCGGCGATCCCTCAGTTCTTGAACCGGTTGTTGTCGCTTAAAACCGACCAGCAAAACGCGGTATTTGATGAATTCGAGAAAAGGCTCATAGAAGCCGTCGAATATGCCAAGCAACACGGCTTGTATGACAGTGGCCTACAGACCTTGAAAGCGGTGAGCATCCAGAAAACCCGCGACGATGTGGCTTATGAAGATAAAGCATCCGGCGCACAAACGCGTTATGTCGAACTGGCTGTCACCCATGAACTTCATTATTACGATTGGGCAGAAGCACTTCAGTTAACAAGTAAGCGACTGCAACTAGCCAATGATTTAAGCGGTTGGTTTGTATCGGAGTATAGCAAGCATAAAGGTGATGTCTTCTATTTGAAAGATATTGGTGAGCGGATCAATTCGGATGGAAAGACAGTTCGACGCGGTGTCATTTATTCCATAAAAAAAGATGGCCATAGCTATGTCGATAATGCCGATGTGATTCACCGTGGTTGGGATTACCGGACTGTTTCGGTTAATAGCGTAAACAGTTACCAAAAAGTCACCCTGTCCAGGGCGATTGATGAAGTCGAAGCCCAAAAATTGTGGACGGCACAAGTTGAAAATGCACCGAAGACGGAAACCAAGACCACGAGAATGATCGTCGGTGTCATCCTGCCTATCTGGGATCGGGTCGAGGGTTCTGAAAAGATTTATCGCTTGCAGACCGATAACGGCGAGTTGCTGCTGGGACGCTTTGTTAGTTCAAAATCTGCAAAGCAGACGCTTAAGAACCTGGGGTTGGAATCCAGTCTGTCGAATATGACGGCTTATGAGCTATTCACTGCCGTTAAGGATGGCAGCAAGGCCATCCTTTCCAACGGTTGGGAAATCTCCACCGCAAAGGTCAACCATGAAAACCGTATCGAAATTAAAGGACGAAGCTACCTCACTGAAGCCGAAAAACGGGTGCTTAAAAACCAAGGTGCGTTTATTGAACGGATCAATTGGCAAGAACGGGTGTTTATTCCCACAGGCGGAAAAGGGCTGGAGGCGTTCGAGCGCATCACCCAATCCAAACCTGTCGTCGATTTAATAGAAAAAAACCGGAATAAGGAAGCCAATGAGATTGAGCAAGATTATGGCATTCCAAAAACACCAACAACCGAAACCACACATTCTCAAGCCAGTGGCGGTTCATCCACCGAGATTGTAAGAATTTTCAAATCATACCGTGATAACCCACAGGAGGTTATACCAATGAATGAAAACAAGAGACCATTCCATGAAACCGTCGCCGAAAACTTAATCAAGCAACTTGAACAAGGCACTGCACCCTGGCAACGGCCTTGGGAAGCTGGGGAATCTGGCTCGTTTGTGCCGTTTAACCCACTCACCGGCAATCGCTATAAAGGCATCAATGCCTTACAGCTTATGTCACAGGAGCATGACGATCAACGTTGGATGACTTACAAGCAAGCCAGTGAACTGGGTGGACAAGTCCGCCGGGGTGAAAAAGGCACATCTATTCAATATTGGAAATTCACCGAAGAACACATCAAAAAAGACGAACACGGCAAAGCTGTTTTGGATGAGGAAGGGAATCCGGCAAAGATTACTGTCAAACTGGAAAGGCCACGGGTGTTTTATGCGACGGTATTTAACGCCGAGCAGATTGAGGGTTTGCCCCCGTTACAGAAAAAATCACAAACCTGGGATGCTATGGAACGTGCCGAAGCCATTCTATCGTCATCAGGTGCTTTGATAAACCATAGTGCCGGTGGCAGGGCATTTTACCGGCCATCGTCCGACAGTATTTATTTGCCCGAAAAAGGCCTATTCCCCAGTGCAGATAAATATTATGCCACAGTCCTTCATGAATTGGGCCATTGGACAGGCCACGAATCACGCTTGAACCGTGACTTGGCGCATCCGTTTGGCAGTGAAGACTATGGAAAAGAAGAATTACGCGCCGAAATCTCAAGCATGTTGTTAGGAGATACCTTGGGAATCGGGCATGATCCTGGACAACATGCCGCCTATGTCGGTTCTTGGATTAAGACACTAAGGGACGATCCCCTTGAAATCTTTCGGGCGGCGGCTGATGCTGAAAAGATACAGGCGTATGTAATGGGGCTTGAGCAAACGCAAGTACAAGAGGTGGCAAATAACCAAGAGCAAAGCCAGCGACAAATCGAGATTGATACTAAGCGTTCACAGGTTACAGAATCTATCTTTACGACATTGCCGAAAGACCTGTCACTGTTATCGAATGCCACCGCAGCCGATTATGAGGAAGCCGTTAGGAACGCAAGATTAGAAGATAAGACCTATCTCCAAGTCCCATACCAGCAAAGAAACCAAGCCAAAGCATTAGGGGCAAAATGGGATAGGGGAGTACAGTCGTGGTATGTTCCGGCTGATGTTGATGTAAGCCTTTTTATTCAATGGCCTCATACCGATAACGTAGCCAAAACAGACCGCCAATACTTAGCCGTACCCTATACAGACCGAAACAGTGCAAAAGAAGCAGGGGCTATATGGGATAAAACAGCTAAATCCTGGTATGTAGGCGACAATGCGAATATGGACATCCTGAAGCAGTGGTTACCGGAAAACATAAAAGACCAACAAACACCAGCACTGACACCTCAACAAGAATTTACTGACGCATTAGCTTCGTTGGGTTGCCAGATAACGGGCGAGCATCCGATCATGGACGGTCAAACCCATCGAATTGCAACCGAAGGCGATAAGCCAGGGGAACGAGCGGGATTTTATGTTGCTTATCTTGATGGACACCCCGCCGGTTATATCCAAAACAACAGGACTGGCGATTCGTTAAAATGGAAAGCGAAAGGCTATACCTTGAGCGAAACGGAAAAAGCGCAGTTGCAAGCCCAAAATGCCACTAAGTTACAAGAGCGCGAAGCCACACTTAAGGACAAACAAGATGCGGTTGCCAACTCTGTTCGTAGGTTGTTGGAAATTGCACCGCCTGCACCTGCCGATCATCCTTATTTACAGCAAAAGCAAGCCAGACCAGGCAATTTGCGGGTTGTGCCGGAAGACAATACTGAATTACCGTTAGATATAAATATTCTTATTGTTAAAAACAGGAGAGAGTCACAGCAATTGCGAAAATCCTACCCAGAAAAACTGGTTTTTACCGCAGGGGATTTGTTGTTGCCTGCTATAGACAGCAACGGTGAAATCCGGTCTGTCCAAACCATACAAGGCAATGGCACGAAGCGGTTTGCAGTAGGAGGCGCAAAACAAGACACCTTTCACGTCGTTGGAGGACAAGGATTTGATGCACTGGCTCAAACTCCGGCTATTGTCATCGGTGAAGGTTATGCAACGGTGGACACTTTATCACAAGCACTTGGCTTTCCAATCGTTGCCGCCTTTGATTCCGGCAATCTTCCATCGGTAGCAAAATTTATGCGCGAAAAATTTCCTGACAAGCCGATTATCATTGCTGGCGATAACGATCTGCATCAAGAAATGACAGATGGCCGTAACCCTGGGAAAGAAAAAGCACTCGCAGCCGCAAAATTGGTCAATGGCACAGCTATTTTCCCGATTTTCGCACCGGGCGAACAGGCATACCCGGCAACGCTAAACCTGGTCACGCCAGAAAAAGCACGTAAAGGCGAATTGTCCGATGACCAGAAAACAGCGATAGCGAAAATGAAGAGTTTTACCGATTTCAATGACCTCGCCACCAAAAGTGCTTATGGCATGGCTGGTGTTGAACGGCAAGTAATCAATCTTGTAAACCGCATCACTGCAAACAACCTTGAGCAGAACGAATTAAAGCAGCAACAAGCTAAAGAAGAAAAGAACGGACAGCAACAGGTGCAGCGTAAAGCAATGAGGATATGAGCAACCGATGTTTAAAATGCGGTAACAATTTCATTTTTTATTGATAGCGGACAATGGCGACTTATTGTGAAACCATTGGCTGAAATCACGGAATCGACCCACAAGAGCCATTCAGATATAGATTTAAGCTTCTCGATACCGGTCACTGTCATAGTAAGTAGCAAACGACCCAAATCGGACAGTCAAATGTGAGCTAATGCAGGACGTTTCAAAATTGTGTTTACAAAAAGACTTCGGATAAGTGGGCTTTTATATCTAACGGTTAGTTTTTTGATGATTCAACAAAAAAATGTCGTTCTATTGATTAGAGCCTAGAATAAGTGAATTAAAACAAAGCTATTTCCAAATTAACATTAGTTGCTAATTTTTGGTTTACAACCTATATATTCAATATAAACAAATTGTCATGCCTGAAGAACAAAAAGTAAATACAACTCACCTTAACTATATCAAAACTCGCGATGATTCAGATATTGTGGTATTTGAAACAAGTGATGATGATAAATTCAAGTTATCCAAAAAAAGTACGTGTTCATGGATAGATGGAGAACAAGAATTCACAAAGAAAGAGCTGCGCCCCCGCATTGAACCTTGGCTTACTTCACTTTTTCAGTCAGAACACCTCAATCTTTTAATTGGCTCTGGGTTGACCCATGCCGTTCACCATTTGGCTACAGGTAAGAACGCCGCAGGAATGGGGGAGGTTAAATTCAATAACTTCTCCGATAAAATCAGTAGTGCTTCCAAAAGTTCAGCAAAGTGTTCTGGTCGTGAAGAGGGAAATTTTGAAGATCAAATCAGGGTTGCCAACGAGTTGTTACGCGGGTTAGAGGTTTTAGAGGATAAGAAGGCTGATCAACTTCGTGATGATATAACCAGTATTCTTACGAATTTTTCACAATCCATACTGACAAGTGAAAAAGGGATAGCCGAGGCACAAGAAGAGCGAGAAAAAGCCTTTAACATACTTATCAACTTTTTGATGAGTTTTGCTAGTCGCACAGGAACACGAGATAGGCTTAATATCTTTACCACAAACTACGATCGTTTGATTGAAGCAGGGGCAGAACTGGCAGGATTGCACCTACTGGATCGTTTTTTAGGTAATCTGATGCCAATATTTCGTTCATCACGGCTGGATTTGGACATGCACTATAATCCGCCAGGTATTCGTGGCGAGCCACGCTACCTTGAAGGAGTGTCACGTTTTACCAAGCTACATGGCTCAATAGATTGGGTGCAAGCAGATAAAGACATTCGTCGAATAGGATTGCCTTTTGGTGCTAAAAGCGTTGACCCTTACTTGAAATCACCTGCACTTAAGAACGCAACGGCACACCAACTCATGATTTATCCAAATTCCGCGAAGGACAGGGAAACCGCCGCCTATCCTTATGTTGAATTATTCAGAGATTTTGCAGCCGCTACTTGCCGACCCAATAGCACTTTGGTGTGTTACGGTTACAGTTTTGGAGACGAGCATATCAACCGCATTATTGAAGATATGCTGACCATTCCCTCTACCCATTTGGTCATTATTTCTTATGATGATCCTTTGAACCGGATTATCAAGACCTATGAAAAAATTGGTCGCCCGCCACAAATTAGTTTGCTGATTGGCAACCACTTAGGTGATCTGAAAATATTGACTGATCACTACTTGCCAAAATCCGCAATTGATAAAGCCACTTTCCGCATGAGTGAGTTACTTAAGCAACGTTTGGGTACTCAAGAGCCAGACACAAAAAGCACTACAATTGCGCTGCCGCAAGTAAGTCCTGATGATTCTTTAGAGGATTTAATCTAATGAGCCTCTCACCACTTGCCTACGCTGATTCTCTCCGAATTGGCAGTATAGACTTTGTATCACCCGATGAAATCAAAGTATTGCTGGATATTGAAGCCCCAGATTCTTTAGCATTGAATACAGGTACTCCGCGCCCGTTTCCGCGCATTAACGGTTATGTGCTTATATCCAGCGATGACGGCTATCTGGTCGCTCAAGTAGAGTGGATTACGGTAGAACGTTCCCAGTATCCTAAGCGTAAAGGGATGCAAGACTTTGGACTGATAGACTTGCCCTATCCACTGCGAAAAATGAGCCTAAACCCATTGGGGAGTTTGCAATATGATGGTAGCAAAGATAAGGATGGTGATGATCGCTATATTTTTAAACGAGGCGTTGAGACTTTCCCATCAGTGGGTGATGCCGTACTGCTGCCCACACAAAAACAACTGCGTTCTATTGTTGAGTCTGGCGACAATCGCCATGTAAAAATAGGCATTAGTCCATTGGCGGCTAATGCCGAGGTTCGCATCGATCCTGATCGATTATTTGGTCGTCATCTTGCTGTATTGGGTAATACGGGCAGTGGTAAATCATGCACTGTAGCAGGCTTGATTCGCTGGTCAATGGATGCAGCAAAAAAAGAATGTAGCGAAGGAAAAGAACCCAATGCCCGTTTTATTGTACTCGACCCCAATGGTGAATATGCCCATGCGTTTAAGGATGATAAGAAAGTCAGAGTTTATGCAGTTGAACCTACAACCGATATAAAGCAATTGCAAGTGCCTTTGTGGTTTTGGAATAGCGCAGAGTGGAGTGCGTTTACACAGGCAAGTAGTAAGACACAAAGACCAACTTTGATTCAATCACTTAGAACAGTACGAGATGGACAGATTGAAACCGCGCTCACACCCAGTCATGAAATGCGACGATTTTTACGCACTATTGTCAGCATTATTCAGATAGAGCGTAATGCTGGTTCGCCTTGGGCAAACTTTCCTAAGCCAAAAAATTTCATGGAAAAAATTAAGAAATGGAATGAAGGTTTAGAGGTTAATGAATCTTTTGCCGATATTGAAAAAACAGAGCTTGAAAATCTACGAAATAAAATTTCTGCCTTTGAATCGGCTCGAAGTGGTCAATATCCCTCTTGGGATTTTACTAGATCAGAAATAGATGAATTTTTGCAATTGGCAAAAGTGGCACATTCTACTTTTGGGGGAAGTGATACAGATGTTCTTCCTATTGATGCAGATATTCCAAGAGCATTTACTGGGGATGCGCTTCTGCGAAGTGTGGAAGCAAATGCCGAAATGTTAAATGTATCTGAATATGTTGAAACAATGCTTTTGCGTATCCGCACAATGCTTTGTGATACCCGTATGAAAACGATTACAGGTAATGCTGAAGGTGTTACATTGGATAGCTGGCTAAGTGACTATATTGGTAGTGATGGAGCATCCAATGGCACTGTCACGATAATTGACCTTTCCCTTGTCCCTTCCGAAGTTGTTCATATCATCACCGCCGTGATTGCTCGTATGACTTTTGAGTCTTTACAACGGTATCGCAGATTGGATAAGGAAAAGAAAACCTTGCCAACCGTGCTGGTCTTAGAAGAAGCACATACTTTTGTCAAACGCTATAAGGATGACGCTGAAAACCATGATGCTACGACTATGTGCTGTCAGGTGTTTGAAAAAATAGCCCGCGAAGGTCGAAAATTTGGTTTGGGATTGGTTTTGTCTTCTCAGCGTCCTTCCGAGTTATCACCGACTGTTTTATCTCAATGCAATAGTTTTCTGCTGCATCGTATCAGTAATGATCGTGATCAGGAATTAGTACACAAACTTGTACCTGATAATCTGCGTGGACTGTTACGCGACTTACCATCACTACCTTCACGAAATGCCATTTTGCTAGGGTGGGCATCTGAATTACCCGTGCTGGTGCAAATAAATTCATTGCCAGAAAAGCAGCGCCCAAAATCGGATGATCCAGACTTCTGGGGTGTTTGGTCTGGTAAAACAGAACGAAAAGTGACTTGGAAAGAAATTACCGATGATTGGCAGAATGTTAATAATTAAGCAAAAGGCTAAGTTTCTTTTTAATCTTTCAAGTTATTTTTATAGCAAAGCACGACAGACATTGAGCAACATAGCAACCGCCACAGGATTTTTGCCCCTGACCGTATGTTGGCACATTGCCTAACTTTATTCATCGTTATAAAGCGGTCAGTCGCGACTGGAAGAACTTGGCCGGAGACCTGCTATTCATTCGAAAAAAATGATAATTCCTGAATGTCGGCTTTAAATTATGTTTACCAATGTATTGGACATTTAGGATTGGGATGATTAGAATTAATTCTTGACCCTGCATTGACCTGAAATTTATTGGCACTAGAATCTGACAGTAAAAGCAGTATATATTATTGATTATTATGGAGCCAATGGCGGGAATCGAACCCGCGACCTACTGATTACGAATCAGTTGCTCTACCAACTGAGCTACATCGGCTTATGATGCGACTGCTTAAAAAGTAGCATAAGCTTGAAAACACAGCATGGGCTATTCAAATAGCTTATAGAATGCGGTATTTAGCAATATTTCCGTTTGTTGTACAACTTTTTCCTCACACAGCATTTATTTCGATTTGTTTATCAAGGATTTCAACCGGACATCTTCTCAATGAACGTCAGCGCACCCAGTAAAGCAACATCTGCATTGATGCAGATCTTTACGGGGATATTCTCCAAAACGACCTTTATACGTCCCTTATTAAGAAAGCCCTTCATGAATTCGCCATTTTTTAATACCGGAAAGATTTTTCCAGCGATGCCTCCTGCTAAATAAACACCAGCACTAGGTAAGCATTTTAAGGCAAGATTGCCTGATTCTGCACCGTATATCCTGCAAAAAAGATTGAGTGCCTCCACGCAAAGCTTATCATTTCCCTCAACTCCAGCCATGCCAATGACTGCCGCTGGATCATCTGTAAGCATTTTATTTTCTGTGCTTATATTGACGGGAGCAAATTGTATCTGTTTTAGGTAGTCGTAAATGTTTACTAAACCATGCCCTGATAACAATCTTTCATAGCTGACGTGCCCATCATATTTTTGCATCAGGTGGTTTAACAAACCAATTTGTTGCTGATCGCTAGGGGCGAAATCAGCATGACCTCCCTCGGTGGCAATCGCTCGATGAGTAGCTCCATCCCATATCATCAGGGCTTCGCCTAGACCTGTACCCGCAGCAATTACCGCTATATTACCCACTTGTGATTGCACGGCATTTGGGTTTAGTTCTACAAAATCGTCTTCCGGCAATGCCAATAAACCCCAGGCTGTGGCCTCCAGATCGTTCAATAACCAGACATTGGGGGCATGTACAGATCGACTGATTTCGTCCCGACTTAATATCCAAGGTAAATTGGTCGCCGCGCAATCGCCATTGACGACGGGCCCAGCGACCCCAATACAGACTGACGATATTGCTGCATCAACATCCAACAAAAAGGCCGCTAGCAACTCAGTGAAAGTTTTATAGTCTGCACTGGCATACAACGTTCTTTTCGCGCAACCCCATCCTCTGCCAGATGGCTTAAACAACGCCAAAATAGTTTTGGTACCACCAATATCGCCAACGAGAAGCATTACTCAGCCTTATAGCTACTGAATACTTGGTGCTGATTTTTTTTATCGAAACTGATGACTTGATAGGCATCTTTTTTGCCACCCATTTCCATACCTGGCGTACCAGTCGGCATACCTGGAACGGTTATACCGACAACATCGGGTTTATTTTTCAACAGCGTCCTGATGTCGTTAGCGGGTACATGCCCTTCAACGACGTAGCCGTTAACTATGGCTGTATGGCATGAAGCCAGTTCTTGGGTGACGCCGTATTTATTTTTTACCGCCTGCACATCGTCCGAAACAACATCTTTCACATTGAAACTATTTTGTTTTAGATGTTCTATCCACTTTCCGCAGCAACTACAGGTTGGGCTTCTGTTCACCATAATATCTATCTTTTCATCAGCTTGCGCAGCTTCTGCCCAAGCAAAGCCAGCACTAAACAGTAATGCAATGGCTAGAAAATGTTTCACTTTTTTCATAATCAACACTCCTTTTTTCAAATCAGCTTATCAGATCCGATGGTACTGTGGGCTATTTTGATGAACCGCATCCACCATCGCTTTCACATGCTCGGGATTGATATCCGGCAAGATGCCGTGTCCCAAATTAAACACATGCCCTGAACCTTGACCATATTTTTCCAGAATAGTTTTGACCTTCTCAACAATATAATCGGGCTGGGCGTAAAGCGTGATCGGATCCATATTGCCTTGCAGCGCGACTTTTTCGCCGACTCTGGCACGGGCTAATTGGATATCAGTTTGCCAATCCAGCCCCAACGCATCGTAATCGGCATCTAGCATGGCTTCCAGCCATTGACCGCCACCTTTTGTGAACAGGATGGTAGGAATTTTGTGTTCGCCCGTACCTGTATTCAACAGGGATCGTACTTGTTTTGCATAATATAAGGAAAATTCGGCATAATCTTCGGACGTTAACATGCCGCCCCAGGTATCAAACAACATAACGGCTTGAGCACCAGCAGCAATTTGTGCATTCAAATACGCTGCCACCGATTGCGCCAGCTTATCTAACATAATGTGCATGTGTTTAGGCTGCTCGTACATTAGACCTTTGGCTTTTTGAAAGCTTTTACTGCTGCCGCCTTCTATCATGTAAGTTGCTAATGTCCACGGGCTACCGGAAAATCCGATTAACGGCACACTACCGTTCAACGCTTTCCGAATCAAACGGACCGCATCGACTACATAACGCAATTCCATTTCAGGATCAGGGATGGGAAGTTTATTGATGTCAGCAACTGTTCTTACGGGATTTTTGAATTTCGGCCCTTCCCCTTCTGTAAAATAAAGCCCCAAACCCATTGCATCGGGAATGGTCAATATATCGGAAAACAGTATAGCCGCGTCAAAATCAAAACGGCGCAAAGGTTGCAGGGTGACTTCACAAGCCAACTCTGGATTGGTGCATAAGTCAAGAAAACTTCCTGCTTGCTCCCTGATTGCCCGATATTCCGGCAAGTATCTTCCGGCTTGGCGCATCATCCAGATTGGCGTGTATTCCACTGGCTGTTTCAACAGCGCACGGATGAAAGTATTATTTTTTAGTATTGTCATTTCTATTCGGATGTATCAGTTTGAATTTGAGTTATAACGTTAAGCTCTCCTTGGACTGCATTTATCTTACGCAGCCAAGTTTTCTGCAATTCTTTAGGCAAGTTTTTACTTTCTAAATTAGCTTGTTCGGAGCTGGTAAACGAGCCATAAAGTAAGATAAATCGCTCCCTACCTTTCTTAGTTTTGGTTTTCAGGTATTTCAAGTTTTGGCTTAATTCTTGATGTCTTTGCATCACTTCGATGATGGTTTGCTCGTTCGACAATGCCATTAGTTGTAAGGTGGTATTTTCGACAGGCTGCTCCATCAGCCAATGCCCGCCTTCATCCAAAGGAATGACTGTATTTATTGGTATTTGATCTGCCGCCGTGACTTGTTTAGTTACCTGAGCCGTCGACTGGTTAAGATTTTCACTCGCTTGGGCAGGTACGAGTGCGTGCTGCAATTGAGTATCGTCACGCTTTAAGCCCTCTTCAATCATCTCCTGACTGTGTGAGTCATTGATAACATCATTCCTGATTTCCCCCGAAATGCTAGTATTTGATGTTTCGATTGCTTGCTGCGCTTGTTGCGACAACGATACTTCTGGTGATTGAGCAACCGGACTTATCGTGTCCGCAGTTTGTCCGGCGGTTATATCACTTTGATTGTTTTCGGTAGCTGCCGACTTAGGGCTAACAATTCTTGGCCTGGAACTCCACCATTGCACACCCAGCGCTACGACAATCAAGCCGATAACGGCATAAATTAGGATGGACTTGGAATAGTCAATTTTATTGTGGCTATTGTCATTGGGTAATTGGGTAAGAATGTTTCCCGGTATGCCGTGAGTTTCACGATAAAGTGTTGCCACCATGCTTTCATTGATGGCACTGAACTGAATTCTTGGCCTGGGCAATGTCGATAAATACTCCAAAAATTCACCACATTGTTTTTCTGATAGCGGTGGAATTTCTATTTGATAACAATCTTCTACAGCAGGATCTGTGCCATTTTTTAAATATAGCTCACTGTGAGTCAGCGCAAAAACAGCCCTGATTACCGGTTTATCTTCAATATAGTTGACGATTTTTTCAATCAATCCTGGTGCCAAGTTACCCGCATCATCAAACACCAGCACAACTCGCATATTCCAGCCAGTCATTCGATCAAAGACATTTTCCAACGATTGGAACTTAATATCAGGCATGTTCTGCCTTATTTTTTCGCCCAATAATTCTTTAATCTTTTGAAGACTTAATTGGCTATCAGCCTGCACCCAACAAAACATCCAGGATTCTATTGTGGTTTCCTGAAAACCCTTGAGTAATAAGGTTTTACCAATACCTTCTGGACCACAAATAATAATCGCATGTGCCAAGTTAGTAATGAGGTGATTTAACAGCTCAAGTTTCTCGGTACGTTCCCTGGTAATCAACGGATAGCTGGGGGCGGATGGTTTTATTTGAGTGCTCAATGGGAATCACATTGTCGTTTTAATTAGCTTCTGTAAAATGCTAGTGTTGTGTGTAGTAAGCTTTCATCAACGCCCACAGGTAAAGTCGCCAGGCCAATGGCTTTTAGCAAAATCAACCTGACTTCTCCATCGACATTCTTTTTGTCTACCGACATAAGTTCTAAGAATTGCTCAGGACTTAGCGCATTAGGCGGGTAAACCGGAAGCTTGGCTCGTTTGAAAAGGGCAACAATCCTTTCTACGTCACTATCTTTTAACCAACCTTTTCGCCTGGAAAGATCGGCAGCCTGGCACGTACCAATCGCAACCGCTTCACCGTGCAAGTATTCGCCATACCCCATGCCGGTTTCGATAGCATGACCAAAGGTATGTCCTAAGTTTAGCGTCGCTCTTATCCCTGATTCCGTCTCATCTTCGGCAACGACCTCGGCTTTATTGACACATGACCGCTCTATGGCAAAGGCCAAGGCTTGTTTATCTCTCGCCAATAAAGCGTCTATATTGGCTTCCAACCAGCTAAAAAATTCAGCGTCCCTAATTAAGCCATATTTAATGATTTCAGCAAGTCCTGCGGACAATTGGCGATCTTCAAGGGTATCTAGTACATTCGTATCAGCAATGACGCACTGCGGCTGGTAAAAAGCCCCTATCATATTTTTGCCGAGCGGATGGTTTACACCCGTTTTCCCACCTACGGACGAATCGACTTGTGCCAACAAAGTCGTCGGTATTTGAATGAACGGGATACCACGCTGGTAACAAGCGGCGGCAAAACCGCTAATATCGCCAATAACTCCGCCACCCAAAGCAATCAAAGTCGCGCTTCGACCAAATTTGTTTGCCAGTAAGTCATCAAATATTTGGTTAAGAACATCCAGGGATTTATGTTGTTCGCCATCTGGCAGTATAACCTGCGTAGTTTTATATCCCTTAAGCTGCGCTAAAACCCTATCCAGATATAAAGGCGCAATTTTTTCATCAGTCACCACCAAGACCTGTTTGGCTTTAATGTGCCTGGTATAAAGCTCAGCCTGATCTAGCAAGCCGCAACCTATGTATATAGGGTAACTACGATTACCTAATGCTACCTGGAATGTGTTCATGTTTATTGATTGACCGCGCTGTATTCTTCGAGAATGCGGCTAACTACCGTTTTACTTTTATGGATGCCGGTATCTATCTTGAAATCAGAACAGGATAAGTACAAAGGTTGACGTTGTTCAAATAATATTTGTAACCTTTCCTTTGGATTATCTGTCTTTAATAAGGGTCGCTGGGTGTCTCGACGGGTGCGCTCTAAAATTCTTTCCACAGAACATTGCAAATAGACGACATAACCATTGTCTTTGAGTGCCTTGCGATTTTCTTCACGCAAGATAGCACCGCCGCCAGTGGCAAGGACGATGCCTTTTAATTGTGTTAGCTTTTGGATCATTTTCTGTTCGCGCCCCCGAAAACCTTCCTCGCCCTCAAATTCGAAGATAGTTGGGATATCAACGCCAGTGCTTTCTTCAACTGCCTTGTCGCTGTCATAAAACGGCATCGACAGGGCTTTCGCCAATTGCCTACCTATGGTGGTTTTGCCAGCCCCCATAAGGCCTATCAAGTAAATGTTCTCCAATGTCATTCAGTGCCGTTGTTTCAACGCAATAAAAAGGGGCATTATGCCCCCTTTTCGCCCTAAGTTGAAGCGGTCAGTTTATCGCTACGTTATCTTTGACAATTTTTGGTGTGACAAAAATCAACAATTCACTTTTGTTGTCTGTTTTACTAGTTTTCTTAAACAAAAAACCCACTCCAGGTAAATCGGCAAAAAACGGTACGCTAGCAACAGCACTACTGAGTGTTCCTTCATAAATCCCACCCAAAACAACGGTCTCCCCATCCATCACATGTACGTTGGTTTCAAGCTGCCGCGTATCGATGGCTACACCACCACTGGTCGTGGCACCTGGAGAATCTTTGCTCACTTTTAATGCCATTACTACGCTACCACTCGGCGTTATTTGCGGAAGCACATCCAGCGTTAAGGTAGCATCTTTAAATTCCACAGAGAATGCTCCCTGACCCTGCTGAATTGGATAGGGAAGCTGAGTACCCTGTTTTATGGTTGCTTGGCAACGGTCAGAAGTCATCACCCTGGGATTAGATAGAAACTCGGCCAGACCTTGATCCTGCAGAGCAGATAACTCAAGGTTTAACACATAATCAGCACCTCTTGCTAAGGTCATACCCAATGCACCGTAAGGACTACCAACACCAAGATCCACTAGCCTATCAGTTATTGTGGTTGCACCAGTTGTGCTGTTTCCAGCAGTTCCTGAACCACCAATTCCAAATGATGATGTCGGTTTTCCATTTGCATCTGTTGACAACACTGCCTGCTTAGCAACACCAAACCGCACACCTAGATTTTTCGAAAAAGTATTGGTTGCTGTAGCAATCCTTACCTCTATCATCACTTGTTTCACAGGGACATCTAGCCTGCGGATCAGCTTCTTAGCTTCCTCCAAACGCTTTGCTGTCTCGCGCACGATTAAAGTGTTTGTCCTTGCATCGACAACTGCAGAGCCACGGCTGGATAACACCCTAAACTGATCGTTTTGGGTACTATTGCCACCGGCTCGGCCAGACGAAGCCCCACCGCCTGATGAACTGCCAGCTGCTGATGAACCTCCACTTGACGAACTTCCACCCGATGAACCTCCACCTGATGCCTTACTCGCACCGCAGGCTCCAAAAGCACCGGTATCCTGCCCGTTCAACAAATTCCTGAAATTTTCCGCCCTGGCATAATTGATTCTTATGTATTCTGTAAGCAAAGGTTCCAGTTGTTCCACAACCTGTTCAGTCGCCTGTTGTTTTTCCTTATATTCTTTTATTTTGCCCACTGGCGCAATCAAGATCACATTGCCGGATTCAAATTTTTCCAGCCCTTTGGTCATCATGATGAAATCCAACGCTTCATCCCAAGGCACATCATCCATCTTCAAAGTAATGGTTCCAGTGACCTCATCGCCAGCCACTACATTCTGCCCAGTAAATTCAGCCAGGATGGCGATTACACTACGTATATCTATATCCTGAAAGTTTAAGGACAGCCTGTCTCCTTTGTACTTTTCTCTTTTACTGTCCAGTAATTCTTTCTCTTCATTAGTTAGTGGTCGAAACTCAACCGTCAACAAGCCTTCCGACTGGAACAGGGAATAATCATAAAGTCTATTTTGCATTCCAACCGTTATTGTTGTTTCCCTACTGGTCGATGATGCACCAATCGTCTTGACCGGCGTTGCAAATTCGGAAACATCTAATCTCTTTGTTAAGTTATCAGGAAGCCGAGTATTGATAAAACTTAACACCACATTACCGCCTTCTTCCTTGGTATTGACGATGGTATCGGGGTTAGCCAGAGATACCAGAATACGCCCTTCGCCATTGTCGCCACGCTTAAAATCTATGCCTCGTATACCTTGCTCAGGCATCAAACCTGCCGCTATCGACGATGGTGTTGATTTCCTGACAAATGGCCTCGTTGCCATTGCAACAGGCAACGATTTCGCTGACTGCCCATTACTTAACGACAACAATACTTTATTGCCTTCAACTTTGGTATCGAATGCTGTTGACTCAAGCAGATTAATCACCACACGCACCCTATCTGCGGCTTCTGCAACATAAATACTACTCACCGCACCTTGATTGATGGGATACATTTTTTTATCAAGGCCATTTGCCACGCCGGGGAAATCGAGGGCAATCCGTGCGGGGTTATCGGTTTGGAACACCTTAGGCGCACTAGCTGGGCCACTCATTTCCATCTGTATTTGAAACTTGTCACCCGCTACGGTGGCAACATCAATAGCAGTGATAGTAAGACCGTCAGCTTTAACAATTGCACTTTGGAATAGTAATAACAATAAGCTCAAACTAATGGTCGCAACTCGTGACCTCGGCATTTTGCCCCACATAATATAACCCTGTTTATTATTCATTTATTACCCTCAAAATCACTCTGTCAACGCTAATGAAGCTTGTTGTTCACGCCAAGTGCCAGGCTTATCAGGAACAATTTCCATTAATTCAATCTTATCGGTCAGTATGCGGATAATTCTTCCGTAATTCTTACCCATATAATTCCCAACTTGTACGCGATAAATGGTTTTATCGCTTGCTTTCACCAAGCCCCATAAATTGGCTTTCATCACTACCGTACCTACCATTCTCAAACCATCTAGTGGAAATGCTTCCAACTCTTCTTTACGCCTTGAGGTATCGGGCTTTATGCCGTCGCCAATTGAAAGTCCTGTATCTTCAATCTCTTCTGATTCGCTAATCGCTTTAAAAGGGTCGCGTAGACCTTCCGGTTTAAACACAAAAGTTTCAACAGACTTAGCTTCCGGCAATGGCTCAATGGTTCCTTTTGGCCTAGCCTTCACCTCTGCAGTGTATTGCTGTAAGTCAGAAAAACCGCCCTCACTGCAGCCTACAAGCAAAGCCGACAATAACAACGAGAACAATAGTAAATTTAATCGACTACGAATTAACAAAAGTAATTTTTTGTCGCCCATTACTTCTTCCCCCGTTTTCTTTTGTCTGCAGGAGTTTTTATCTCAGCACTTTTCTGCTCGTTATACGTCTTGACTATTGCATCCATGACCATCGTTTCTTCTGTACCCTCTTTGATAACTGGCGTGATTTTCACATCATGAACAGTAACAATCCTGGGCAGTGCCGCCAAGCCACTGACAAATAGACTAAGCTCCTCATATTTTCCGATTACTTGGATAGTTATTGGCAACTCCGAATAGAAATCCTTTGCAATTGGTGCCCCAGGCTGAAACAACCTGAATTCCAACCCGCTCGCCAATCCAGTTTGCGATATATCGACCAACAGGCTTGCCAACTCCTCTTCCGTAGGCATCTGCTTGATCATGATTGCCAGCGAGGTTTCAATCTGTGCTAGCTGATCGCGATAATCCTGAAGATTAGCTGATTTTTTTTGCTTGTCTTCAAATTCAGCTTTTAGATCGAGTTCCTTTTTCTCAAAACCCTGAAGCGCTTCTAACTGCCCAAATGTATCCAAATAAACACCCGCTCCGGCAACAACCACGCAAATAATAGCAATGACTAAGGCTTTTACGGATACCGGCCATACTCCTGACGCATTAATATCCCAATCAATTTCCGACAAGTTCATTGCGCCACCTCTTTTTCCGTTTCCGCTTTTTTCTTACCCAGTGTGGCACGCAAAATAAATTCGCTGTTCTGCTCACCATTGGCTTTGTCTTGCGATTTGATCACATCAAGCTTGGGTGATTGCAACCATGGCGAAGTTTCAACAGCTCGCATGAAAGCAGAAACACGGGCATTTGATTGCGTTTTACCTTCAAAAGTCAGATTAGCACCTGTTTGGGCAAACTTGGTGAGAAAAACGCCGTCAGGGGTTGCCCTGGGGATTTCATCAAATAAATGCACAATTTCAGGCCGACTTTCCTGTAGTCGTTGCACGAGATCAATCTTGGACAACAGCTTACTTTTTCGTTCCCCGATAGATTTGACTTCTACGATCTTAACATCCAGACCGACAATTTCATCTTGCAACAGCTTATTCCTTTGCTCCTGATGCTCCTTCAATCCATCAATGTAAAAATGAACCAAACCCAGAGCAAGAAGAGTGATCAATGCCGCTAATCCTGCTAATGATATAAATTCTTTTTTCTTTTGCTGCCGCAGCTCTTCCCGCCAAGGGAGTAGATTGATTTTTGCCATTAATCGAAACTCCTTAAAGCCAATCCACATGCCAACATTAATGCGGGCGCATCAGCACTCAAGGATTGTGGCTTCACTTTATTGGAAAGTGCCATGCTGATAAATGGATTTGCCACATAGGCCGTAATTCCTAAGGTTTGTTCCATCAGCGTCTCAATTCCAGGAATGGAAGCGCAGCCACCGGCCAAAACGATTCCGTCAACAGTCCTGTTCGCACTTGACGATATAAAAAACTGCATGGATCTGGAAATTTGCTGCACCATTGCTTTTTTGAACGGCTCTAAAACGTCAGTCATGTAGCTCTCGGGCAATCCGCCACGTTTTTTTGCCAATCCCGCTTCTTCATAGGAAAAACCGTAACGACGCTGAATTTCTTCAGTAAGCTGCCTTCCTCCGAAGCCCTGTTCTCTAGTGTAAACAGTATGCCCATCATGGACAATGCTCAAGGTTGCCATTGTTGCCCCCACGTCTGCGACAGCATAGGTTTTACCCTCAGTCGAACCGTCCAGTTGGTCAATAAGTAACGCAAAAGCATTTTCTATTGCAAATGCCTCAACGTCTACAATTTTCGTTTTTAAACCGGCTTTAGTTAAAGCCTCTACTCGATCATTGACATTTTCTTTTCTCGATGCCACAAGCAATACATCAAGCATTTGAGGATTAGCTTCATTAATCCGCTGCACTTCAAAATCAAGATTAACTTCATCAAGCGCGTAAGGCACATATTGAGATGCCTCATCCAAGACTTGATCTTCAATCTCTTCGTCTGCCAAAGAAGCAGGTATCGTTATAACTTTCGACATAACGGCTGAACCAGAAACAGCAACACAAGCCTGCCGCAATTTCGTTCCAGATTGTTTAATGGCAACCTTTACTGCTTCGGCGATAATATCAACATTGGCGATATTTTTATCGACAAATGCCTCTTGAGGCAATGGAGCCACTGCATAACTTTCAACACGGTAACGAGTACCCAGTTTGCTTAATTCCAGTAACTTAACAGCGGCAGTGCTAATATCCAGACCGAGTACCGCATTCTGTTTCTGATTAAACCAGCTCATGAAACGCCCTTAAGTTTTGTTAAAATTATCCCAGATTGCACTTTTGATGATTCGAATGCCATCACGCAAGCTAAATTATTACTCGCAGAAGTATAGTAGTGTTTTTTGTTTTCATCCTAAAAAATATTCAATTTATTTGTTTCTTATGTTGCTATATACTCGCAAGGTGATTTTTAGAAGGTCTCTAAAAACAAACAAGTATAGCGACATCTTATAAAAATTCCTTGCTTTGGCAAGCTAAAATAAAAAACTTATCCGGATTAATTGTGTCGATAAAAACGCAAAATGGCAGCATACTAAAGTGGTTCGCTATTTTTTTTGCAGTTATAGTTCTGAGCTTGCTTGGCACAGGCTACTACCAATACAACAAGCTGTCTGCAAGTCTTCCAGATGTTACAACCTTGCATGATGTCCGCTATGAAATGCCCCTAAGCATTTACAGCAAAGACAAAGTGTTGATGGCGCAATTTGGTGGTAATAAGCGCATACCTGTCAAAATCGAAGATGTTCCCAAAACATTTGTGAATGCGTTTATAGCTGCTGAAGATGATAGTTTTTTCGAGCATCCTGGCGTTGACTACAAAGGCTTGATTAGGGCGGGCATACAACTTTTGCTAACCGGGAAAAAAAGGCAGGGCGGCAGCACCATTACCATGCAGGTAACGCGTAACTTTCTGCTCACCAATGAAAAAACGTATACTCGTAAGCTTAAAGAAATCATTCTTGCCTTAAAAATCGAGCGTGAATACCCCAAAAATAAGATTCTTGAGCTGTATTTGAATCAAATATACATGGGACACAGCGCTTATGGCATCGCAGCCGCAGCACAGACTTACTACGGCAAATCCCTGCAAAACTTAACCCTGGCCGAACAAGCGATGATAGCTGGCTTGCCTAAAGCACCCTCAGCTTATAACCCAATCACTAATCAAGACCGCGCTATAGACCGACGTAATTACGTGCTGCAAAGGATGCTAGAACTTAAGTATATTTCCCAATCCGACTTTGACACTGCCAGTAACGAAGCTTCAACGGCAAAGCTACAATATCACTCCTCTGATATCGCGGTTCCTTATATTGCAGAAATGGTCAGGCAATTCGCTTATGAAAAATATGGCGAGGGCGCTTATACATTAGGGCTAAAAATTTATACAACCATTGACCCCGCGCTTCAAAAAGCAGCTGACCACGCTCTTTGGAACTCACTACATGCTTACGATGAGCGCCATGGCTATCGAACTAAGAAGCCTATCGCGGTTGACGGCAAAGAGATACTGCTATCATCCACCGCTGCTATCATCGGCGATACCTTAGCCGCAACTGTCACCTCCATAGGTGACAATAGTCTCGAAGCAAAACTCTATAATGGCAAAGCCATCGAAATTCCCTGGAAAAAAAGCAAATGGGCAGCCGCTAGAGCTCAAAAATACCTAAGCAAAAATGATCCCATAAGAGTAAGGCCATCAAAAACCGGAATATGGATGTTGTCACAAGTCCCTGAGGTTGAAGGGGCTTTTGTCTCGATGGACCCTTCCAATGGGGCTGTTTTAGCACTGGTTGGTGGCTTTGAATTCAATCAGAACAAGTTCAACCGTGCCATTCAAGCCAAAAGACAGCCAGGATCTGGTTTTAAGCCGATTATCTACACAACCGCTCTGGAACAAGGTTATACCGCCGCCAGCCTAATTAATGACGCACCACTAGCGATATACGACCCCAGTCTAGGCAGAATCTGGAAGCCAGAAAATTCCACTAAAAAATTCTACGGCCCAACCAGTATTAGAAAAGGTCTGACTTTTTCAAGAAATATGATTGCCATCCAGCTCTTGAAAGAAATGGGCATCGCCAAAGGCATCGCAACTGGCTTACGTTTTGGCTTTAAGAAGGAACAGTTACCTCCTGGCTTATCGCTGGCTTTAGGTAGCGGCTACGCATCGCCACTGCAAATGGCCAGGATGTATTCAGTCTTTGCCAACGGCGGCTTTCTGGTAGACCCTTACTTTATTGAACGCATAGAATCTAACGAAGGTAAGGTGATTTATCAAGCCAACCCTAAAACCGCTTGCTCCTCATGCAAAAAAACCGAGCAGAAAGATCAAAATCAAGCACCTCGAATTGTTTCTCCCGGTATTAACTTCATCATGAATTCGCTTATGCGGGATGTCGTAAAACTGGGCACTGCAACGGATGCCAGGGTGTTAGGTCGTAGTGATTTAGCGGGGAAAACAGGGACTACGAACGATCAACGTGATGCGTGGTTTAACGGTTTTACGCCTACACATGTTGCATCAGCTTGGGTAGGATACGACAACTTTAAGCCGCTAGGACATTATGAAACAGGAGGGGCAGCGGCATTGCCGATGTGGATAGAATACATGCGTACTGCCCTGAAAAAAACACCTGTCGCAATCTTTAGGCCACCCAATGACGTTTACAAAAAGGGAGCTGACTACGTCCAAAAAGGTGTTGTGCTCAAAAAGATAGCAGCCATTCCTTCAGCCAAAAAAACTGCTGCAGAAGCAACAAAGCGATTGATTAAGGAAAAGCCTATGGAAGCACTATTTTAGCACTTCTAAATATCTAAACTAAGCACTACCAAAAAGTAGATTCTGAAAAACTTATTTTCCGTACTTCTTGCGGAATTTATCGACACGACCAGCGGTATCAACAACGCGCTGTTTACCGGTATAAAAAGGATGGCATGAAGAACAAACTTCTATTTGCAAATCCTTAGTGAGTACCGAACCGGTTGTAAAAGTATTACCACAACCGCAGGTCACGGTAATTTGTTTATATTCAGGATGTATTTCTGGTTTCATAGCTGTTAATCCGCTGGTAAGGTTACTTGCTTGTAATTTAACCCGATATAATACGTTTTTCGTCATTAAACTGCAACTTCCAATTATCCCATGCGAATCATTACCTTGAATGTTAACGGCATCCGTTCTGCAGAACGCAAAAACTTTTTCCCCTGGATGCAAGCTCAACAACCTGACATCGTATGTCTGCAAGAAACCAAAGCACAACTACACCAGCTTGATTCAGGCGTTTTTTGCCCACAGGGCTATCACTGCTTTTATCACGATGCCGAAAAAAAAGGCTATAGCGGTGTCGCTATTTTCAGCAAAAAACAACCTTTAGAGATAATTCAGGGCATCGGTTGGCCAGATATTGATGCCGAAGGCCGCTTTATAGAAGCCCGCTTCGACAATTTAAGCGTGATCTCGCTTTATTTGCACTCAGGATCATCTGGTGAAGAGCGACAAGCCATCAAATTCAGCTTTATGGATCGCTTTATGCCTTATCTTAAAAGCTGCGCGGAGAGCGGGCGAAACTATATCATCTGCGGCGATTGGAACATCGCCCACAAAGAAATTGACTTGAAAAACTGGCGGGGCAACTTAAAAAACTCCGGTTTTTTGCCGGAAGAACGTGCCTGGATGGAGCAACTGTTAACTGGTGGTCATTGGCTGGACGCTTTCAGGGAGATCAACCAAGAAGGCGAGCAATACACCTGGTGGTCAAACCGGGGACAAGCCTGGGCTAAGAACGTCGGCTGGCGGATTGATTACCAAATCGTCAGTGCCGCTCTTAAAGGCAAAATCAAGGCAACCAGCATTTATAAGGATGAGCGGTTTTCAGACCATGCGCCGCTGATTGTGGATTATGACTTGTAACATCTCGGAAGATATTAGCCCATAAACATTGCGAATTAGAAGCATGATTGAATACCCCAAACTTCGAATTGCATTCCTACAAACCACAGACAAAATAGACTGAATAAAGCGAAAGCTATTCCGTATGCGACTCGATGGTTAGGTTTTAGTGATAAATAAATTGCCATAGCACCCAAGATTGCACTGAAAAACATAAGAAGGAAACCTAGATTCTCCAATTCTAGACTTCTAATTGGATCACCATGCGAACCGCTTTTCAAATCACCAACACAACCAGCTTTGTAGGTGACAAAGAAAGATAAAGCCACACCAAAAATAAATAGCAAACCTAATCCGGCACTCCAATATTTTTGAAGATTTTGCTTATTCTTGTTCATTCCACGGCGCGACCTTAAACAATAGCAACATCCCTGGAATGGCAATAAAAAAACAAATCAAGAAAAAATTTTTCCACCCTACCCATTCCACCATATAACCAGTAGCAGCATTGGCAAACGTACGCGGCACGGCGGCAAGGCTGGTGAATAGAGCGAATTGAGTGGCGGTATAAAGCGGATGCGTGGCACGCGCTATGAAAGCCACAAAAGCCGACGTTCCCAAACCAACACCCAAGGCTTCAACACCAATTGCTATAGCTAACCAAAGCAAGCTATGCCCAACCATCGCTAGATAAGCAAAGCCTAATATGGCAAGCATCTGCACTGCACCAAAAATCCACAAGGCACGGTTGATACCTAAGCGGATCATCCACAACCCACCCAGTAAACCACCGATAACACTAGGCCACAAGCCCGCATTTTTGGCGATCAAGCCAATCTCGGTCTTGCTGAAACCCATGTCGAGATAAAATGGCGTTGCCAATGCCGTCGCCATGCTATCGCCCAGCTTATAAAAAAAGATGAACGCCAATATTAACAACGCGGGTTTTATGCCACGACTGCGGAATTCTTCAAAGGGTTCTACCACAGCATCCCTAAGGGTTTTAGGAGCGCCCTTAAGCTCCGGTTCATTGACACAAAGCGTCATGAGAATACCGGGCAACATGAATAAGGCGGTGATGATATACACCAAATCCCAAGGCAAATGGTCAGCCAATACCAGGGAAAAAGCCCCAGGTACCAAGCCGGCAATTTTATAAGCATTCACATGGATGGCATTGCCAAGCCCTAGCTCATTGTCCAACAATAACTCACGACGGTAAGCATCCAACACAATATCTTGCGACGCACTAAAGAACGCGACAATGACGGACAAATAAGCGATAGCCCATAAATCCAGCTTGGGATGTAAAAAACCGAATGCTGGAATGACCAACAATAAAGCGACTTGAGCAATGATTAACCAACCGCGCCGCCGCCCTAGCGGGGGGATGTAGCGGTCAAACAGTGGCGACCAAAGGAATTTCCAGGTGAACGGCAGTTGGATTAGAGCGAACAAGCCGATGGACTTCAAGTCTACGCCTTCGGTACGCAACCACGCCGGAACAAGACTTATAAGGATGTAAAGCGGCAAACCAGAACTGAAGCCAGTGAATATACAAATCAGCATCCGTCGATTAAGAAGTGCTTCGCTGATATTCGTTTTATCTGTCATCGAATGCCTCTTAAGAATGGGAAACGCACAAATCTACACAGCAAAAAAGATGATGTGAATGACAAGGATAGTTTATTTAAGAAATCGTCTGGATAGATCATGGAGGGGGAATGCTGATTAAATCAGCATTCCCCAATATAAAGGCAAGATCGAAACCAAATCAGTTGATCTCGACCTAAAACAGACTTACTGGCGGTAGTGCTAAATCAACCTGTCAGCCATTAATTAGATAATGTGCAAAAATACTGGCTGCGTAACCTGCCGCGATTGCTGGAGTCCATTTTAGATGACTGAAAAAAGTATACTTATGGTTAGACTGACCCATTAAAGCAACGCCAGCAGCCGATCCGACTGACAATAACGATCCACCCACGCCAGCAGTCAACGTCACCAACAGCCATTGATATAAATCCATATCCAAGTTCATGTTGAGCACTGCGAACATCACAGGAATATTATCAACAATCGCAGAGATCAAACCAACCAAGATGTTTGCTGTGGTTGGACCGAGCGTGTCATACATCGCGCTAGAAAGTAACTCCAGATAACCAATATAGCCCAGACCACCTACCGCAAAAACCACGCCGAAGAAGAACAATAAGGTGTCCCATTCGGCATGACGGACTTTATTGAATATATCAAATCCGCCATTTCCTCCTTCAACTGTATAGGTGATTTTTAACCAGTAGCCGTAAAACATCAAGGCTGAAAGACCAACCATCATCCCCATAAATGGTGGCAAATGCAGAACCTGCTTAAAACTTACCGCAGTTGCAATGGTCAAAAGGAACATTACGCAAATGGTAATTGCGCCCGGCTTTAATTGCACGGCGGCTTCACTGGAAGCCTTCGGTTGCTCATCGGGCACTGCGAAATACATCACTGCCGCAGGAACGCCATAATTGACTGCCGACGGAATAAACAACTTAAAGAAATCAAAAAACTCAGCATATTCAGCTTGCCAAACCATTAACGTCGTAATGTCGCCGAACGGACAGAACGCACCGCCTGCATTTGCCGCCACCACGACATTGACAAAGCCGATGCTGACAAACTTGGCGTTATCCGCGCCAACTGCCATTACCACTGCACCTACTAACAAAGCAGCGGTTAGGTTGTCCGCCACCGAAGACAAAAAGAAAGTGATAATTCCCGTTATCAAAAATACTTTCCGGTAACTAAATTGCTTTCTGACCAACCAGGAACGCAAAGCCTCAAACACGTTTCGTTCAGACATGGAATTGATGTACGTCATTGCGACCAACAAAAACAACATCAACTCGGCATATTCTTTCAGGTTGTATTCGAATGCCTTGTGCATATCTTCGGCAGACACACCCGCTTCCTTCGCAAGAATAGCGGCATGACCCCAAATAATACCAGCCGCCAAAATCACCGGCTTAGATTTCCGTAAATGGGTAAATTCTTCAGTCATAACAAAGCCGTAGGCAATGATAAATATCAATACCGTATAAATGCCCCGTTGTGTTCCGGTTAACCCAAGCGTTTCAAAATCAGCAGCCATAGCCATTTCAGGCAACAACAACATGAATAACAAGACGAATAAAAATCGCGCCACAATCCCCTACCTTTGTTTATTATTATCGAAAATGAAAAAACCAAAAATTCAAACGCGCAATGGTATCACTATCCAATTAATTTTGTCATTTTAAGACGCACAGTATATGATTAAAGACTTAATAATCGACCGTAAAAAGCCTTAAATAAAAGCACACCATGTATCAGTACAACGAAATCGACCAAAAACTTGTGGATGAACGGGTTGCCCAATTCCGGCGGCAAACCGAACGGTTTTTGAAAGGCGAGCTAAGCGAGGATCAATTTCGGCCTTTACGCCTAAAAAATGGCCTCTATATCCAAATCCATGCCCCAATGTTGCGGATTGCCGGGCCTTATGGTTTGCTGAACACCAAGCAATTCAGGAAACTGGCGCATATCGCCCGTACCTATGACAAAAATTACTGTCACTTCACAACTCGACAAAACATCCAATTTAACTGGCCTAAATTGGAACAAGTGCCCGATATTTTGGCTGAACTAGCCAGTGTGCAAATGCACGCCATCCAAACCAGTGGCAACTGCATGCGTAATACTACCTCAGATCATCTAGCTGGCGTATGCGTTGATGAAATTGAAGATCCACGGCCTTATTGCGAAATTATTCGGCAATGGACGACCTTGCACCCTGAGTTCGATTACCTGCCGCGCAAATTTAAAATTGCCGTCAGTGGCGCGTTGCATGACCGAGCGGCGACGCAACTGCATGACATCGGCTTGCACTTGGTCAAAAATGAAGCCGGTGTAGTCGGTTTCAAAGTATTGGTAGGTGGCGGCTTGGGTCGAACGCCCGTTATCGGCCAAGTTATCAAGCCTTATTTGGAAAAGAAGTATTTGCTTTCGTATTTGGAAGCCATCCTTAGAATTTACAACTTGTACGGACGTAGGGACAATAAATACAAAGCTCGAATTAAAATCCTGGTCAAAGAAGCCGGATTAGCGGAATTTAGCCGTCAAGTCGAAGAAGAGTGGGAGCACACCAAAGATACATTAGTGCTAACTGATGAGAGGATTGCTTCTGTAAAAGCCCATTTCACCCCTCCGTCCTATGATGGAGGGGCGGCGTTAGATGAAAGTTTTACTGTTCATCATAACGACAATCCTGCTTTTGCTACGTGGTACAAGCACAATACTGCCGACCATAAAGTTGCTGGCTATCGCGCCGTATTCTTGTCTTTGAAAGCACCTGATGTAGCACCCGGAGATATGACGGATACCCAACTCGATGCCGTGGCAGATCTAGCTGACCGCTATACTTTCAGCGAAATCAGAGTGACGCACAGGCAAAACCTAGTATTTGCTGATGTCAAACAAGCGGATTTATTTGCTCTCTGGCAACAACTAGATCAACTAAAACTTGCCACCCCTAACATCGGTACAGTAACCGATATGATCTGCTGTCCTGGCCTGGATTTTTGCTCGCTTGCCAACGCCGGTTCTATCGGTGTCGCCAAAGAAATCAACGAGGCATTGGATGATATGGATTACATCCACGACATCGGTGACCTGAAAATCAACATGTCCGGCTGTATGAACGGCTGCGCCCACCAAAGCGTCGGGCATATCGGCATTTTAGGTGTGGATAAAAAAGGCACGGAATGGTATCAACTAACCTTGGGCGGTTCTTCCGACAATGAAGCCGCGCTCGGCGAACGCTTAGGGCCTGCAGTCGCTAAAAACGAAGTGACCAAAGCCATCACTAGCATCCTGGATGTTTATGTCAAGCAACGTCAGGAAGAAGAATCTTTCCTGGACATGGTGAAACGCGTCGGAATCGAGCCGTTTAAGGACAAGGTTTATGCAAATCATTAAAGATAGTCAGATAACAAACGATTCCTGGGAATATAAACCAGATGATGCCGATCTCGGCAACGGTGACGTGACAATATCCTCAGCTAGATTGCAGCAGCAACAAGGCATCGAATTAAGCAACCGTGAAGGGAAATTAGGTGTCCGCATAACGCCTTCCGATTCTGTTGAAGGTATTGCTGATTTTTTGCCTGATTTGGCACTCGTCGAATTGCATTTCCCAGAACTTAACGATGGCCGCTTATTTTCCCATGCGTGGCTGATCAGAAACCGCTACCACTACACCGGTGAAATCAGGGCAACTGGGCATTTCATACCCGATCAAGTTTTTTACTTATCTCGTGTAGGGGTCAACTCGTTTTATCCAGCGAATCCTGGACATTTATCAGCAACACTTACCAGCTTGAAGGATTTTTCGGTGAAATATCAACCGTCTGTTAATTGATAACGATGTCATGCTGAAATGGTTTAATTAAACAGGACACATCTAGAGGCAGATTTATAATGTCATTGGAGGTGAACATGAATAATCAAACAAAGCGCCCCAATCCTAAATTCACATTAGAATTTAAACAAGA
>NZ_JBEBKJ010000018.1:0-48499 GCF_040079455.1 Methyloglobulus sp.
TATAAGAGACAGGGTTTACTAAGTACAAAGAAAATTTGCTAAGTATAGCAGAACTTAAAATGGGAAAAAAACTAATACCGTTAGCAGAACAAACTTACCTGCGGCCATCTGATGATGAGAATGTTGGAACATTATTTGTTCTCTCTAAACAAGAGATTAATGACGACTTAAAAGACTTCAAAATTGTAATTAATAAATCTTTTAATGATCAGAAACCTTCCGAGGGTACTAAGGGACCTAGCGGGAATGGTGGAGAAGTTGTTGATCGTGTAGTAAACACTTACCTTTTAGATGGCCAATATAGAATATGTCGATATGAATTGTCACGATCTTAATTGTAGTTATCCAAATATTCTTACAATCATTATGCTGATAATTGAGCGCTTACGTTTGGACGTAATAATTGGCGTGACCAGGCACTGTTTAGCATCTGTGCGTTAGGATAGTGATGTTACGATGGTTCGAAGTGCTTATGGGGATCTCTAAAAATCCCCGGCATCATCGCTATGCTCTCCCTCTGAGCATGGGTATCTATACAAACATCTGCCCCTTCTCCCTTGAGGGCAAAGGTATCTACACAACTTTTCATTGCAATGAAAACAATGGGCTGCAAAAGTGCCAAGCCCCTCTCCTGCTGGATGCCTACATGGACGTAGGTAGTAGGGCAACGCAGGAGCAGTTGCCGAGAGGGCTGGGGTGAGGAGAATAAAATCAACTGTTTATATCCCCCTCATCCCAGCCTTCTCCCTCGAGGGAGAAGGAGTAGGCACTTGTATAGATACCTATGCCTTGAGGGAGAAGGGGATGATGATTGTAAATGGTTAATTTTAAATACATTATTTCACTAAAGAGTCTCGCCTCCTCTGGGCATAATGGGTATCTAGTGTGCTGGTTTCAACTAAAATTTAGTTACGATAGAAATATTGAGGATGAGAGCAGCAATGAACATTGCGGCGAGTGAAGAGGAGCAGTTGGTGCTGAATGGAGAGGAGGAAACCCCTAACGGGATTCCTCCTAACAGGCTTATGGTAATGTTGTGACGCTAAGAACGTTACTGCAAGCGGATTTGCCTACTGCATTGGATGCTCTAACTCGGTATCTGTAGCTTGTGTTAGCGCTAAGGCCAGCGTTTGAGTAGGTCTTAACGTTCGCACCGACTGTTGCAATCTTGCTAAAGTTGGTGCAGGTTAGCCCTTTGCAGCGTTCAATCAGATAATTTTTCTCATTGGTGGCATTGTCAAGCCAACTTAAAACCACTTTACTTCTTGATATTGCAACACTGCTAAGACTACTTGGGGCTGCGGGAGCTGTAGTTGCCGCCGGTGGAGTAACTACCGCTGCTGAGGTTGTCGCAGTGGCAATATTGGAGTAAGCAGAATTTCCCGCTACTCCATGCGACCGTATGCGGTAGCTGTAGGCTGTTGCAGCAGTTAAGGCGGTATTGCTATAACTTGTCACACCAGTAGCCAATGAGGCAATCTGCGTAAAGTTAGTGCAGCCTACGCCTTGGCAACGTTCCAGATATTGCGCGGTCTCGTTTGTAGCATTATCCGCCCAAGTGAGATTGATTTGCACACTTGAAACTACCGTGGATACGAGGTTAGTCGGTGCAGCAGGCAATGCAACAGGAGTCGTCGATGGTGTCAACAGGGCGTAATGTACTACACCAGCAGTATCATTGGCATAAACTAAAATTTGGCCAGTATCGCTGATGTCGAATGCTCGTACCAACGACCAGCCAGTCGGCAAATTGGTAACCAAGCTGTTCAAGTTGGTTAGGCTGCCGCTGGCAACATCACCGATTACCGCGTAACCGTAACCGCCGATTGCAGTGGTGGTTGCTGTTTCGGAACCGACGGCTTGCCCGCTGGCGTTAATGCTACTCAACATACTACTGAAGTTCGGCTTACCGAGATCCGTATAAATCCCAGCCGAGGTATCCCATATCACGGCGTGCATGACAGGGGTGCCGGCTGGTGCAACACGGGTAGCAGGTCCGACTGCGTAAGCGTATCCTCCAGCAACAAAGCCGTTATTATTGACAGCAGTAGCGGTACTGCCGCCAACGTTCAATACTGGCATAGCAGGTGAGTGCAGGTCTTTCAATCCGGTCGGTGTAGTAATAAAAGCGTGCCAAATATCGGACGGCAAACATGCGCCATTAATCGAGCTGCCACCGACGATTTGTCCGCTGGCGTTTATGGCGTTCGCCGCTGTAGAATCATAAACACCGCCGCCTAATGAGCCTAATGATTGCAATCCGCCGCCGTTGGTGTTGCCGGCAAATGCACGCCAATCGCACTTACTGGTGCCACTGCTATTACCAATTATTTGGCCGGCATCGTTAATTCCTGCGGCAATGCTTGTCGAATAGGCTGTTGTCCCAGCAAAAGCACCTAGGTCAATTACTGTTCCATTTGCATTGCGCACAAAAATATTGGGACTTACACCGGTTGTCGAACCTGCGAGCGATACCTGACCTATGGCCTGTCCAACTGCATTGATTGCGTTGGACGAAACGAATATATCTCCGTTGGCTAAGGTATCCAAATTGGTGATAGTGTCACTAGATATATCATACAATTGAGGGGTACCAGATTGGACATTATTGACAATTGATGTTGCCGCTGCTTTCCCAAAAACTTGGCCATTGGCTTCAATCTTATAAGGGATAAATCCCCCTGATGCCGCAGCCACCGTTGTAAAATCAGTCGTTAAGGTATAAGACGTTGCGGCAAGTGCTTGCACACCACAACCCGCTAATGCTAAACCCAATGTAAGTGAACGTAAACTTAGCTGCGTCATGTTTGATCCTGTAGTATTTTTGTTGTGCTTCATTCTCTTCCCGCCAAAATTTTTATTAGTTACTTTATTCACAATTGCTAGCAGTGTAAAGTCAGCTAAAGTGTCAACCTTTGAGGTTTTGATTTTCTTAGCTTATCAATCCAAGTTAGCAACCGCCGTGTTAAGCATAGTATCAATTAATTAAGCGTCACTTAATTTTATAAGCCACCGACCTAAACTGCATGTTAAAGGCATAGTTTTTTATCGTTTTAATACCCGAAACACGGAACGGGGCTTTAAGCCCCGCCCCTAATTTTACTGCTAATTCAATATCTACTAGTCTAGGCTAGGATCAGATCTACGACGTTTAAGTGCGGAGTCTTTGCGTGACCTCCATTCTGAACGCGTATTGGTGGATTTGGAAATTTGCTCGGTATTCATCGTTGTAACTTCGGTTGATGTCGGTGCCGCAGGCTGTTCGGGGTCGTCGTTAAGCTCCCCGATCACGTCAGTCGGTTCAATATCAGTAGAAGTTATCGTGTAGTTGGCCGGAAGGCCATCAGTCGCTGCAAATGTTGAAACCGATAAGGCACAACAAAAAAGAGTCACTATAGTTTTTTTCATGGTTTTTCCTTTTTTAAAACTGTTCTTCATTTTGTATAAAGGACAGCGTTTGCTTTTTTAAAGTTAAAGTGCGCCGAGTTCCTATGGTTTTTATTGTCCCAGAATCGGCGCACTGTCGTCGTTTGATGCTTTAAGCGCTTAATGCACTATCATAGGTCGCATCATGTCGTGATCTTCATGCTCAGCAATGTGGCAATGCCAAACAAACTGACCAATCCCTTCAAACTTCATACGTACTCGTGTAACCTGGCCTTTGACAATCTCACCTATTGCTCCAGGTGGGATATACGATTCGGCAGGATAAGCAATGACGGTTTCTTTCCAACCTTTTTCAGTCGCCAAAGCAGGTGTTGCAGGTGTAACAGCAGGACACGCCGGATTGCCTTTAACTTGCGCGGTTGCCGAATAACAAATATTGAGCAACGTACCATTGGCACCTAATATAGCACTGAATGGTTGCCGCTCTAATACTTGGAATGCTCCGTCGTGCAGATGAGTTGGGTGTGCATCAACAGAGCTGTTGAAGATTTCCCAAGTTTCCACGGTATGGGCAATCGGGTTTTCAGTAATAGTATTGGTCCAATCTAAGAAACCGTCGGTCGGAGTTCCCAAAATCGGATTAACACGGCCATATATATCAGCTTTTTCGCCAAGCAATACTTGATGCGGTAGCGCAGCAGGGTTGGTATTCACCAATGCTGGGATCGGTGTACGCAACGAAGCGGGAACAACGGCATTAGGCACTGCGGCATTCAATGGAATGTTCACCCTAAGCTGCATAATTTGATCGGCCATGCCTACAGTAGGAACCGTAACCGGAGCGCAGACGCCAGTATTGGTGGTTGTACCCACCGCAGGGCAAGCATTATTTCTTCCGAATGGCTGGTTTGCTGTGTTTCTAATAGTGATGTTTCTGCCCAACAAAGTGGAGAAATCCACTACGATATCGTAGCGTTCAGCCGGCCCCATTGTCAGTGTGCTGGTTGTCAACGGCGCATTCAAGAAACCGCCTTCCGTACCGATCACCTGGAATGGCACAGTGGTTGTTGTACCTGAAACTCTCAATGTAAGCGTATAAAAACGGGCGTTTGAGCCATTCAATAACCTGAAACGATACTTACGTGGTTCAACTTGCAAATAAGGCCAAGAGACTCCGTTAACCACCATGACATCACCGAAGAATTCAGGATTAGCACTCGGATCATTGGCTGTACCTGTGCCGGTATTGATGTCGATATCAGGATAAGCTAAATCACCGTTTAACTTAAACATACGGTCTTGCATGACGAGTGGCACTTCATAAGGGCCAGAAGGCAATTGATTGTTAGCAATCATTGCCATTTCATTGTCGTCACGAAGTAAATACAAACCAGCCAAGCCCGCATACACGTTGTTACGGGTCATACCCAAGGTATGATCGTGATACCACAACATAGTCGATTCTTGGTTGTTGGTGTAATCAAACGGATTTATGTTGAAAGGTACCGTTGGGTTGGCAGACGTTGCCCCACCAATTGCACCAGTCGGTGAAGACCATGCTTCCGAGTAACCATCACTGCCTTGATCGATAACTTGGGCACCGTGTAAATGCGCCACACTCCGTATGTCAGGTTCAGGGACACCTGGAAAAGTTCCTGTGGGTGGGTTTAGGGGTATAATCCCTTGATCAAAAAGCGATTGGGTAACAGTCGGCCACGGATTCTTCTCACGTCCAGCCATCGCTCCGTGGATGGTATGGTCAACCGGTGCTAAATGCAGTGCATTACTAGGGCGAGAATCGGTATATTTAACTTTTACCGGCTTACCTAGTCCAGATACATTGCTGATATTGGTAGAACGAGCTTCAATCGTATGCGCTGGATAGCTATAGGTATCCAAGCGCGCAGGATCACCGTAAGCAAACACTTTGGTTGCAGGGAAACCAGGTGGCAATATTTGCGCCGTAACCTGTTTAATATCCAGATTATAAGAATCCGTACCCACCACTGTAGTCGTGTCCGGCGTATGTTTATAGAATGGCGCATTGGGGTTAGGCAATGGCATCGCATACTTAGGGATAGACCCAGGGTTGAGAACTGGATAAGTATAAGGACTTAGACCCACCAACAAAGGGAACGCTGGCTTTGGCACAAACGCAGCAACTGCGGTTGCCACAGCAAAATTCACTGGGCCATTATTAGCCAAATTAGTTTCATCCACCACAGTGGCTACCGATGCAATAAACGGCGAAGCCAAAACGCTGGCAACCTTTGGAGTCACAGGGATACGTAAGCGTGAATTTGCACCCGCAGCTAAATCTTTGCTATAGGTACAATTGACCACTTGCCCAGTCGTGTAGCAAACCCAAGCGTCGGCTATACGTGAGAACTTCAACGGAGCGCTGACATTAGCAGGCATAGTGAAGGTCACGTTGATCGGTGCTTTAGCGACGCTGCCTACGTTAGCAACACGGATTTCCATTTGGCTCATGGTATTTAACATCAGCGCAGGTGCTGGTGTTCTGAGTGTCACAGACACATCAGGTCGCGCAACCACTGTTGTGGTCACTGTATTTGACGTTACCGTTCCAACAGAGCCGCCGCCAGTAATAGTTGCGCTAGTAGCATTGGCGCCAGCAGTCGTTGGATTGACGTTCAAGGTGACCACATCAGGTGTGTTTGGCAAGATGGGTGTCGCTCTATTACAGGTCACTACTTGCGTTGCTGCTGTACAAGTAAAGCCACCAAGGGAGCTACCTGATACAAAAGTTAGCCCTGCTGGTAATGTGGTTTTAACTACAGTGGTGCCTGTCGATGCAGTTGCCGCCGTATTGGTAACCGTCGCGCTATAAGCGTACGGGCTGCCAATCATGCCATTAGCTGGCCCTGTCAGAGACAGTGTAAAGGCGGGTGGAGGTAAGGTGCTTATAACGGTGGAAACCGCATTAGAAACAAGTGGAAGCAGTAGGGTTAGCAGGGAGCCGCCGCCTGAAACATTCACGCTAACCGACTTGGTTCCTGTCGTAGTTGAAGTCAGCGTCAAGGGGATCAAGACCGGTACGTTACGGGCAATTGAGGTCGCCCTCGTACAGGTTACAATCCGCGACGCAGTCGCATACGTACAATTAAATCCACTCGTTCCAGCACCACCAGAGACGAAAGCCATGCCTGCTGGCAAAGTGCTTCTAAGTGTTGTAGTGCCTGTTGATGCAGTAGTGCCCGTTTCAGTAAGCGTTGCGGTGTAGGCGATGTTAGTATTGATACCAGCACCTATGGGCCCAGGAGGAGCCAAACTAAGAGTAAAGGTAGTCGCCGCTGAAACGCTTTGTGCCGCTCCAAAAAATAAAGCACAACCGATGGCTAATGAGATGGGTGTCATTGATCTCGACCCCGTTCGTTTTTTGTTCTTCGTTATTTCCGCACTTTTATTTAGTGGCAAATAAGTTTTCATAAATGACCTTCCAATATTATTATTATTAACTATAATTCAGCGTGAGTGCATTGGCTCTCATCCAAAAAGGATTTAGAGCTAAAATTTTAGGCGCAGACAACCGCAGCTTCAAAATAATGCAAGCAGACTTAAGTGTTTTTTAATTTTGAGTAGATATAGTATTTTCAAGCGAGAAATTATTTCTGTGATTTCTCTTTTAGCCTCCTGTGTTGTGCAATCAATGGTTACTAGGCCAACTGATTGTATTGTTGTTTAAAGTACGTAAAGCACCATCGTTACATTGATAACTCTTTAGGCATTAGCTCTGTAATCTTGTGCTTACGCAATCTATCACCGTTTAAAGTGCTGTCAAATTGAATCAATAGAGCTAGGCTCGGTTTATTACATTCATATAATCCAAAATTAATTTAACCAAATGATTGTTTTGGAAATTCATAGTTACGCAAGCTATCTTGGTGGCTGTCATGTTTCCACATGGGACTATAGTAAAGATGACGCTGCACTCAGCCGACGCAATATAGCATCGTTTTTATAGCTGTCAATAAAATATCGCAGTGCTTAATTATCTAATTCCACACGCGGGAAAACTTACCTTTTCATCTGCACGATTCTCCATTTAAGCTGCTTACCCACCTTTTAGGTGATGGCATTATGAAGGGCTTTTCTAATTCTCATATAGGTGTAAACACCTACTTGTTTATTTAATTTAACTATGCTATATATCGCGTATGGGAAATCAATAGCGTCATGCTCAATTGATTTCGCTCCCATAAGGGAATCTCTAAAAATTCAAAAAACTCCTTCTCCCCACTGGGATGCCTACAAGGATGTAGGTATTAGGGCAATGCAGGAGCAATTGCCGAGGAGAATAAAATCAACTGGTTAATCCCCCTCATCCCGACCTTCTCCCCCAAGGGAGAAGGGGTAGATAGTTGTGTCCAGAGGGAGAGCATGGCGAGGATGCCGGAGATTTTTAGAGATCTTCTAAAGCTCACTTGGCAGAGTTAACCAACTAGATTATCCTGTAAAAATTGCACTTCTGAATTGAATTCGCGTCCAACTGACGTTGGGTCTAAAAGTGAAACCACATAGTTTAATTACCAAGAAAACACCATGAATTTGAAACTAGAAAAAATAAGTGGCTATAACGTGTTGACCATCCAAGATGAAAGGATCGACGCACACAACTCGGGCGAATTAAAAGAATATCTCTTACAGATGATAGAAAGCGGGGAAAAGCAGATTATCGTTCAGTTGGAACATGTCCGCTTTATCGACAGCTCCGGTTTAGGGGCTTTATTGTCCGGCAATAAGCACATCATTGTTAAATCGGGAAAGCTGGCTTTAACCAATATACAGAAACAAGTCCTGTCGATGTTTGAATTAACGCGCCTTAACCGTGTCTTTGACATATATGCCGATTTAAATGAGGCTCTCAGTAGTGAAAATTAGCGAATGGTCATGTGTACTCCTTTTATACAGGTAGATGTCGTTATCCCGACGCAAACCAAATATCTGGATTTGATCGGCAGCATTGGCGAGGGCATCGCCAAGGAGCTGGATGACTTTACGGGTGATCGTGCGGCCTTGGCGTACCAGTTGAACTTGGTGCTGACAGAAGCGACCGTCAATGCCATCAAACATGCGTGTGATGATGACCCCAAAAACTGCGTCAGAATAACGATTCATCTCCAGGAAAACGAGTTAAACATCAAAGTTTACGATCATGGACAGGGCTTCGATCTGGAAGCGGTGCCGTTACCGGATTTCGAGCATCCTCAAGAAAGCGGAATGGGACTTTTTTTTATCCGCAGTTTGATGGACTCCGTTACGTATAGTCGACAAGATGAGTACAATGTGCTGGAGATGATCAAAACTCTAAAGTGAGGCTTACCTGTGACGAAAACGCCAGCTACCGATAACCATGAACTTGGATGAACGACTACAGAAACGTACCAAATCCTGGCAAGAAACCTTAAAAGCCCTGTCAATTAGAGTCTTGGGCAAGGAAACAGGTAGACACTTATGGCAAAAATATCATGCGTTGTTCCCTGCCGATTATCAAAAGCTGATTTCACCCCGTTACGCCCTTAATGATATTCTCCAGCTTGAGCGCTTAATAGCCTCGAATTGCGAAAGTATCAGCCTGCTTAAGCCTTACGCAAATCATCCGTACTATCGGCTACATTTTTACAGTCTTCAAGAACGTTATCTGGACGAGTTTATTCCTGTACTTGAAAACCTGCATTTACGGATCATGGATCAAGTCCAGTTTACCTTTATGCTTGATGGTGTCAGTGCGACTATTAAAAGTTTCACCATCAAAGCCGCCAAAAGCCAATGCGCCCCATTTAGCCAGCTAAAAAGCCAACTGCTGAAAACCATTCAAGCCGTCATGCAGGGGCAGGTTGAAAATGATGCGCTCAACAAATTGTGTGTGTTGACGGGAATGACTTGGCACGAAATAGATGTCCTTCGTGCTTACCGAAACTATTATCTGCAATTAGGGCATCGAACGACACGGGCCAGTTTTCACCATGCCTTGATTAACAATCCGCAGGTTGGACTCGGTCTATACCATTATTTTGAAGTACGCTTCAGACCGAATCCTGAATGGGAAGATCCCATGCTTCGGGAAGAGCAGGCGATGTTTCCGTTGCGTATGGAATTGCTGGGGAATATTGATAAGGTGTCCGATATTAATGACGACCGAATTTTACGTACTATTTTTAACTTGATTGATGCAACGGTTAGAAGTAATTTTCATAAGCGCCGGTCTCAACAAGATTATTTTATCGCCTTTAAAATTAATAGTCTAGGCGTTATCGAACTGCCTGCCCCAAAACCACAGTATGAGATTTATGTACACAGTGTCGATATGGAAGGAATCCATTTACGGGGCGGAAAAATTTCCCGTGGCGGTATCCGCTGGTCTGATCGTCTCGATGATTTCAGGACTGAAATATTGGATTTGATGCAAACCCAAATTAACAAAAATGCCTTAATTATTCCGACTGGTGCTAAAGGTGGTTTTGTAGTGAAAGGGAATGGTTCTCAACCAGATTTCAAAGCGGCTGGAAAAAAAGCGTATATAACATTAATGCGCGGTTTGCTTGATTTAACAGACAATTATCGTGATGACACCATTGTAAGCCCTGAAGGTATAGTCATCCACGACGGCCCCGATCCTTATCTGGTAGTTGCAGCGGATAAAGGCACCGCCCAGTTTTCAGATATTGCCAATTCAATTGCTACCGAGTATCACTTCTGGCTGGATGATGCTTTTGCCAGCGGGGGATCTCGCGGGTATGACCATAAAGCATTGGGCATTACGGCGCGTGGAGCTTGGGAATGCGTTCAACGGCATTTTCGTGAATTGGGCAAAGATATTCAACAAGAAGCCTTTACGGTGATCGGTATTGGCAGCATGGATGGCGATGTGTTTGGTAATGGTATGTTGTTGTCGCCTGGTATCCGATTAATTGCGGCATTCAGCGGACAGCATATCTTCATCGATCCAAGTCCCTCAGACGATGACGCACCGTTTAATGAGCGTAAACGCTTGTTTGAATTACCCAGCTCCACTTGGGATGATTATGACCGTAGCCTGATTTCCGAAGGGGGCGGGGTTTATTCCCGGTCGGCCAAAGACATTCCCGTTTCCGTTGAATTAAGAAAATGGTTAGGCATACGCTATAAATTTATAGATGGCGAATCCCTGATTCGTTATTTGTTGGTTACGCCCGTCGAATTATTATGGCTGGGCGGCATTGGCACTTATGTGAAAGCCAGCACGGAAAAGCACGAAGAGGTTGGCGACAGAAACAACGATAACGTGCGTGTGGATGCCTGCGACCTGGGCGCAAAAATAGTGGGTGAAGGTGCAAACTTGGGTTTTACGCAAAAAGCCCGCATTGAATACAATTTACGTGGTGGTTGCATTAATACCGATGCGGTGGATAATTCGGCGGGTGTCGATACATCCGATCATGAAGTTAATTTAAAAATATTACTCACAGGCTTGCATAAGAAAAAGGTAATCGTTGACTATCAGTCTCTATTTATTGATATGACGGAAGCCGTCTGCCAGTTAGTACTAGCAGATAATATTGCACAAAGCCTTTGCTTATCCTTGGAACAACTCCGTATTTCAGAACATAGCGCAGAAAATTTGTCGGTATTTTTGCAAGTGGCAGACCGCCTGGAAGCTGCCGGAATTTTAGATAGAAGCGTTGAGTCTTTTGCCCAAACCAAAGAAATCCAATCCCGTCCCGGACAAGTCATTTCTCGCCCCGAGCTGGCGGATTTAATGGCCGCCGGTAAAATGTATTTGTCCCAGCATTTACAGAATCATGCCGCGCAATTAAGTGACGAATGCTATGACTGTTATTTGCATACCTATTTTCCAACTCAGCTTAGTGTTCCGTTTAAACAGTATCTTTCCGAGCATCCGTTAGCGAATGAAATTAAAGCAACCGTTATCAGCAATAAAATTATCAATCAGGCGGGGTGTGGTTTTCTAAGCCTGGCTGCTGATAGTGAAAACGGCACCCTATTGGATACCGTCAATTGCTATTTAGCATTTGACCAGATTTTGCAGGCTGATGAGTTAAGACAAGCGATTGCTGCATTAGACAATAAAGTCTCAGCAGATCAGCAATACCAACTGTTAATCCAACTTGAACAAACATTGACGTATTTTTGCCGTTGGGCAATAGCGCATGGCAGAATCATCCGACCCGAGATAAGCACGATTAACTGCTACAGCCGTTATTTAAAAGACTACGAAGCGTATGTAAATCAGCACCACCTAGATCATTTACAAGAAAAACTCAAGCAATATCAACAGGCACAGACGCCAACAGATCTGGCACAAAAACTAGTTTTTATTGCCAATTGCCAGAATTTCCCCTTCATTATGTTATTGGTGACGGAAACCCAGCAAGATTTTACGACTGTCTTGACCTTATTGAATGACATTACCGATACGCTCGGCTTGGCTGAGATCAAGCAACAGTTAGTCAGCATGCCCTTGCGTGATGTTTGGGAGAGAAGCATATGCAATGATTTGCAGGAAGATATAGAACACTTCACTGGCCAATTACTGAAGAAAATCCTGGCTAGCCAAGTCAAGACCTGCACCGACTATTTTGAGCTTCAACCTGAAAAACAGTACATCAAGCAATACCGGCGGCTTTATCTGGAAATTCAAAATATACCGCCAATAAATTTGTTACCTTACGTTACTTTAATAAGAGTGCTGGGAAAATTGATTGAGGGAAACGTATAGTTTGTAACTATGCCTGAATTTAAACTAACCACCACGCTAATCACTTGAAGGCTAATAGCGCAAAAGCCGAAAAAACGCCAACTATACCAAACCAAAAGCCATAGATTAGTGAATTGTATTTAGCTCTGCACACACCTGACAATTCATAAGTGTGCCTGTACTCTGCATCGCATAGCTGGCTGATTTTTCGACTTAGCACATCTTCCGAATATTGCGAGGCGCTACCATACTCACCAATTGCATTGAAAAAGATGATGCTTTTTTTTGATCCGTCGAAGCGGGGCATAATTGTGAATGCACAGAAAATACAGCCAATAACCAGCCCTAATGTTGCAGTAAGCGATAGGATATGTATCAATTCCCACGAACTAGGGTTGGTTATCCACTTATTGGTAAGTCCAAGTGTATTTAAATAGGTAAGGAGTGCAGTGGCACCCGCAAAAAAGATTGCTGCTTTTTGGTCCGCCAATCTTATGCTATGCCGAATAGACTGATGAATTTCTTCGCCAAACTTTAGCCTAAGTTCAAATTCCTTTAGTTGGTCCGCAGTGCTAAGACTATCTGCCTTGATTCCATCTGTGTCCGTGCGAGAAGGATGATTTAAAGCCAGTGTAGCTGACGAAATGTCCGCAGATACCGGCTCATCACCAGTCGAGGATTGATGATTTTGAGTTTGCATGGTAGTTGACCTCAATAATTAATTAAACCATTTCATTCCACGCCCCAACGGGGCAGGACACAAGGCAACCATGCTTCCTGTCGATCTATACCGCGTAACGCCTGGAGTGCCTTTCAATCAAACACAAGCACAACTATTTCGCGTTCAGGGCCAAGCTGTATTTGAAAGCCGTCCGGCTGGCTTTCGATGAGCTTCAAACGCTTAAGTGCCTAACATGAATTAAGTAAATGCTGATTAAGTCTCGACGGGACGAGCAGTAAACAGTTATATAAGTGGTGTTTACGTATAAAAATTAAGCACATGGAATGCGATTTACTCAGCTAAAACGCTTTCGCGCACAAAAACCCGTTTATCAATCTATTTTCCCCGACAAAAAGTAATCCATAAAAAAACCCTGCACCTTATACAGATAACAGGGCTTTAACTTACTAATTTGTAAGCAATAGATCGGATGTCGAGTAACGGCATAGTGGGCTAAGCTATTTGTTTCCCGATTACCGGCATCCACTGGACTATTTGCTTAAGCATCCTTGCAAAACAATACAATCCTAAGTCATACAAGGTTTAAGCGTGCTGCTTGATGCCGTTTCAGACCAGTCAAGCCCAACAATGCTGATCCAAACAACCAAATCGCTGCCGGAATGGGTGTATTGGCAGTATTATTAATCGATAGTTGGAAACTACCGCCGTAGCTACCGGAAGTACCAAGAACGTCAGTTCCGGTTACCAACAGAGAATACGACGAATTTGCAACAAGGTCTTTAAAAGCAGCTTCTAAAAGTTGTGAACTTTTATTGGCCGTTAGGTCAAAGGAAACGCCGTTCAACTTCGCGGAAAATCCTTTAATGAAGCCATCTTTACCAGGCCCTGAAAAAGAATTCGTGAGCGAAATAGTGGTTTCAATGTTGTCAGAAACCATAAAAGTGAAAGTGTCGGAAAATCCCGTGACCACACTTTTATTCCCAAAATTTTCATTGTCCACTATCATCCCTAAATCTTTTGTAGCAGCACTGGCTTGAAAAGACAGGCCTACCAAAGTTAGGCTTAAAACAAGTAACAAATATTTCATTTTATTCTCCCTTAAATAAAAAAATATCAACCTGAGTTTGATATCATTTGTTGGGAATAAATTCAGGCACAGCCCTGATAACAGGCTATTCCAAAACATAATCCCTAGCTTAGTTAATCAGAAGAATATTAATTACGACTTAAAAAGAATTAATTTAACTCGTAACTCGTAACTCGTAAGGCGGATTCGGAGCACGGCGACAATCCGCCATGCCAAACAATGCACAATTTTCAGATATACCTCCCAACCCAAAATCCATGCCCGGAAATATCCGAGGCATAATCAGCAAGATAGGCTTCGTTTAAGGCGAATTGCCTCGCGGCGAATCCGCCTTACGGCCTTGTTGCCTTAACCGCGCTCCGGTTGATTGTATTGTTAGGCTTTGTATAAGTATACCCAAAGCCAATGCACCAAGAAATAACAAAATCAACGACACTGACTTCATTGGTTTTCTTACACTATATCGAGGTTATTTGCTGTGAACTATTTCACTATTAAAGGGTGAGATAGTTCGCAGCTTTAATTTTTAAATTAGATTAGAGTAAAGGCGTGTTTAGAGCAATAGAATTATTTGAAGGGCAGTGAATTTATTTAGGATAGGCTAAATTATTCCACATGATTGAAATTCAAATTATTTTATTCTTTTTTAGGTCGTCGTGTGACGCAATGCTTTACGTCAATTAGGGTATCTAATTGCAGTTAGGCAGTCCACAATTTGACTATTATTTTGAGGAGATTGAAATGGCTATTCTCTATTTTCCCAATGTGTTCACGCTAGGCGCAGACCAGTTCACAGTAGTGCGAGCTTGGATCAACGGCGAAGCGGAGAGCGGAGGCGAGTACCATGGGCCGGTTGTTATAACCGCCATCCCCACAGGACTTAATCAGCGTGTGGTGACATCAGACGTTGACATCAGGTTCACGGCTCGAATGCCCGATGGGTTTACTAGCAAGTGTTTCTATGAGTTCCGGGTGGATAACATTGAATCATTCCCGGTCTCGTTTACTTGTCATATGTTTAAGAATTAGGAGAGCAATCATGAAACCTCAGAAGGTACAAGTTTTAGCACAAAAAGATGGTCAGATCATCGCCGTACAGACAATACCCTTGGGTTCAGAACGTTTGAGTTATGGAACTGGCAGTAGCCTTACTGCGCTACCCGAGCAAATGATTTATGAAATCGAAGCGCCCAAAGAACTCATGCACCATGACGTATCTACACTTCATTGTGAGCTTTTTGGGTATCAAGTCGAAGTACAAAAAAACATGTGTTGCCTCATCCGAAAACCTGTATAAGGCAAAGCGCGACAGCGGTTTCGTCTTATGCGGAGTGAGGAAGAGTTGTGGCCTCGCTAACATTGCGCTCAAGCGGGACGCGCCTTTTCGTGGCGATTTTGAAGGTTTGTTGTTTTTCCAGCTTCGGCGGCTTCGCCAATCTTTCGTGAAAGGCGCACCCCTTAGCTTTACGTTAGGCCTTCCTTCTCAATGGAACGGCGGCATCGCAAACTCAATATGTTAAAGTTCACCAGTTAAGGAGAAGGTTATGAAAGAGAACATGACAGAAACTGCCAACAGGGCGAAACTCACCGCAAGTATAACTCGCAATCCCTTGAAGTTGGATGGTCTGTCGGTGAGCCTCGATCAGTCATTCACGGTCGAGTTCAGTCCATTCGGGCCTATGGAAGTAAAGAAGGCTTTGACCGATTCCGAAATGATCACATCGCTTCTTCGAGAATACCCAACGGAGATGGCTTCCATTATCAACGATACTTTCGCGGGGCGGATGGAAGCTGCCAAGGCAACAGCATTGAAGATTGGTTTGACAGAGGAAGCTTTTCAAGAGGCGGGGGGCGGTATGCTATTTTGGATTGGCATCGCCTTTTGCGCTGGCGTCATTGGTACTTGCGCCGCTTTCGGATGCTGAATTGTAATGGTTAATCCCGTATGTTGGGTATTTTGTAGGTTGGCGGTGAGGTACGAACCCCAACATTTTTTAGCACGATTTGTTGGGGTTCGCAAGCTCACCCACAACCTACATTTTCACCGCATTAGGCGCATATCCTGATACGTTACAGTGAAAGCCGTTAACGGCACGTGTATCCCAATAGACGACTCGAAACTGACTAAATCCAATCTTATCACCTAGCACTTGTGCTGACTTTGCGTTAGCTTGGAAAACTTGATTGCACTAAGTTGGTAGTGTAAAGGTATCATCTATGTACGATGCCGCACAGACCGCATTCGATTATCCCTGTACTGTTAGCCCAGGCGTTGGAAAACATCATCCTACGCTTTGGTTATGGCTATCCGGTCATGATTTACACATTATTAGGAGAACTCATGAACAAAGATCAAGTAAAAGGCCGCGTCGAAGAAGCCAAAGGTAAAGTCAAAGAAGCCGCTGGCGTATTACTGGACGACAAAGACATGGAGACAGAAGGCAATGTCCAAAAGAATGTCGGCAAAGTCCAAGCGGGCTTTGGCGATCTCAAGGAAGAAATAAAGGACGAAATTAAAAAATAGATTAAGGAAGAAAACTAATGCCAGCATTGCTGGGAGGTGCAGTGTGTGCAGCCAAGTTGGTTCGTGGCAATGCCGCGTAAGATGCTCGACTATTCCTTTTTCTCAACAGATGAACATGCAGCCTACTGGTTTATATGTAGGCATCACTGAATTTCAGCTTCAAAACATGTTCACCAATGATTCATATCGCCGTCAATCGACGGCTTCTACGGAGAAGCACACATGCTTGAAAGTATCGCACTCATTTTAATTATCCTCTGGGTACTGGGGTTGGTTTCCGCTTACACATTGGGCGGGTTTATTCACATTCTGTTGGTTATCGCGGTGATCGTGATCATACTGCGTGTCATTCAAGGCCGACGTGTCCTTTAGTGGCACGGGGTTGTTGTATCGGCAGTAATAATACAATAACCACACACAGCCTGAAGACGTATATCTCAAAACAGGAGTATAGTTTTCAGGCTTGCCTTTGATTCACAGTGATAATGTGTAAATCTTGGAGCAGGAATGGATAAATTTGTCGCACTACTATCCGCTCAGTTATAAAAATCACAATGCGTCATTAGGCAGTATGAAATTGTGCTAATGACATGGCCTTCTTTGATCGTTTACGTAGTTCAATATCATTCACCAAAACGGAAACCTAGCCATGCAGCACACCCATAAAAGCGATAAAACTGGTGTTCCAATTGAGCTTGGTAATATGCAACCCAACAACAGGAATGCGTAGTTTGTCGGCGGCGGCATCGCATCTCTTTCGGGAGCCGCATTTCTGATACGGTACGGCCTTATACCTGGCGAAAATATCCATATTTTCGAGGAACTCAAGGGAACGGGTGGCAGTTTGGGTGGCACCGATTCAAAAGACAAAGGCTATGTTATTCGGGGTGGCCGGATGATTGAAGAACACTATGTTTGTACTTACGATCTATTTGGAAGCATTCCTTCAGTGACCGATCCTGCCAAAAGCGTCAAAGACGAAATTTTCGAATTTAGCCACAAGTACGTCAGCTTATCCAGATGCCGCTTGGTTAGGGGATGGTCAAAAAGTTGATGTCTCGTCGTTTGGATTAAGTGAAAAAGATCGCTTGGATTTATTGTCAATGGTTGCCCACTCTGAAAGATTCACTGGATACCAAACGCATTGAAGACTGGTTTTCGCCAATGTTTTTTGAAAACAACTTCTGGCTGATGTGGTCAACGATGTTTGCGTTTCAACCTTGGCATAGTGTGGTTGAACTTAAGCGTTATCTCTTGCGGTTTATTCAATTATTTCCCGATTTCAACAAGATGGGTGGGGGCTGGCGTACTCCTTATAACCAATACGACTCAATGATACCCCCGCTCACTATTTGGCTTAAGGCGCAAGGCGTGCAATTCTCGCTGAACACTGAAGTTACTGGTCTTGATTTTGACTTAGGTGGAGGTGAACGGTCGGTGCAGAATATTCGTTGCACTAACGACAGCAACTTAATAATTTCTAAGGCTCTAGACTATCAGGAGAGATTAAAATTTCTGACGAGTTGCCATAATTCAATAGCCAATTCGTCAACAGGTTGCAGGTCAGTTAGTCGGAGGCACCACAATACATAAATGGCGTTGGGGACGGTTGGATTCAAACTGAATTATTCGATTTACAACGTCTTCGCCGCTGCTATCGCCCACTGGGCCTGAAGTTATATGGCCGCTTGCTTCGCTTACCAAATGGACATAGCTCATATGCGGCCCACCCGCTAACGTTGAATTGATTAATAACTCAGTCTCATCTTTCAGTTCGACTTTATCAGGAGCAACGCTGCCGGGATTACACGCACCGAAAAAAATCAACCCGTCTTCTGGTAAAAGCGATTTCAGGGAGGTTGCAAAATGAAAAAATCGTTCAGGAGATAGCTCAACTGATTTTTTTAGGTCGAATAGTGGCTTTCTACAAATAAGCTCACAAAGATGTTGTTGGTATTCGCGCTGCCGGGGAGACCATAAAGATAGTTTTTCTGTCGAACAATAACGTTGATAACAACTATTATCCAACGGTTGGATTTGTATTTCATAATCCGTAAGCTGCTGCCAGATACCATCGTATTCCATCGAAGCCAAATCTTGCCAGTGCAAGGCCATATAATCGCTAAATAGGCGATTCTTTTCTACATCATAAGTCAGAGACAATATGTTTTTTAGCCCCGGCTGCGCCTCGGAAAGCAGAAGCAATTTTCCTGTGCTCCCAGTGATCTTATATTCTTGCAGATACACGGCATTCTTAAGCACCGGGCCGTCATAACCGCCATGACTGATAAAAATAATCCGGTCAAAAGTCATCCCCTGCTGGATCAACTGCTCGACTTGTTGGTAGTAATCTGTCCAGCTCCAAACATTGTGGAGTTGCTTAACGATCGCATGGAACCGGTTACGGTAAAAAGTTACTAAACCTCGGGCGGGTTGCTCAGGCCACCTTGGATTCTCATTGAGATCCTCTACCCCTTTCAACAAAGGCACAAGCAGCACATGCCTTGGTGGTTGCTGTAACTTTAAATCGCTCAATTTCACAGAATATGGCAAACATGGTCTAACTGAATGTTCATCGCTGTGAACATTGGCTGTATAAATTCCCAGCAAGAATAGAGAAACCAATATCCGAAACACTAAGGTAATCATAAAATTACAACCCCATAAATTGCCCTAAAACCAAGTCGTTCTAGAAAGTTCTTTAAAATTGACTTGTCAACTCGAGCAATGGTTACCTTTAACCGAGAAAGCCCATAAGATAAATCTATTGAAATCCTAGGAAATTATCACGAATTTGTCTGTTCGGTATCGTACACAACCTTATTCAATATCGATGACAGCAAATCGGGGCGGAAAGACTTTTTAAAGGTTGACTGACGTGACCACAAGCTCTAAAAATGTATGCTCCAAGTTCGTACGAGCTAAAACTTAAACCTTATCATTGGACAAACAAGCCAGAGCCTGTCTTGGCATACTTAATAAAGCATGAGAGAGGACATTACACTAGTTTGAATTTTTTGCGCCAAAAACCGACTTTCCAGCTTTGGCTGAGATACGCTGGTATTTAGCATAAGCGATGCCGGCAGAACTGCGTAATTCCGCTTCACTCGCTTTGTTTGCAAATCCCCGTGCAACCGCTTCCAAAACATAGGCTTCTGGTGCCATAAAGCTATAAGTGGTTACTACCGGTTTGGAACCTGCGGCGAGTAAATGTCCTGAGAAAAACTCTTCGCTCATGCAGGCAAGTGCAACTGCTTGTTTATTGTGTCTGGCGTGTTTTGGAAAGCGTTCGACGATGGGTTGATATTGGACATCCATCAAGCCATCATGGCCGATGAAAACCACCATTTCACGCTTTGCCGGATTGGGCGGAGTGGCTGCTTGTTGCATAAAGTCAAGCATCGCCTGGTCAATCCGGTTGCCTCGATAAGCATCGGCGGTAACCGTGAGATTGTCCTTCCAAGCAAATTGACAACGTTCTAAAATAGTATCGTTAATATCTTTTTCGCACCCCAACTTTCGCCAACCATTCGCCTTGCTCAAAAAGGTTTTCACGCCATAAGCCGCGCCCCAATAGAGATTGCTACTTGGATTGTTACCATCGCCAATTTTCGCAGGAACAGGCTCGATGCCTTGTGATACGTTGTCGACCAGGGACACAATTACATAAATATGCGTGTTTGGCATAGCTTCTACACAGGGTGTTAGCACCACGCAAAATAGCACGCTAAATAAACAAATTGAGCGCAGGGTAATCATGTGTAGAAACCCGTCAGATGGTGATCAAATTTCATCTGAATAGGTTTTGTTTCAGTATCATAAGGATAACCTCAAACAGTTCAGGTAAGGTGCTAGTCTGCGAATAGTAGTTTATTAACACACAAGACACAATATGTTTGCTTTAAGATATTCGCCCTGACTAGAGACAGAACTGGACATATTCTGTGAAAAATATCAATTGCTGAAACAAAATGGATGAAATATTGACCGGATGGATTCGGGAAAACTGGTTTGACTTATGGGGATCTCTAAAAATCCCCTCTCACTCTGGGAGAGGGCTAAGGTGAGAATTGTAAATGCTTGATTACAAATCCCTCATCCCAACTTTCTCCCTGGAGGGCGAAGGAGTTTTTTGAATTTTTAGAGATTCCCTTATTACAAAATGTCTTCAATATTCAAAGAATCGTTACATTTATCTTTGATATTAAACGCTATCGGATGAACCGGAATTGGTCATCGTCTGATGCACGGGTTGTTCGGGTACTTGATAAGACGTGCCTCGTCGATTGATCGTGTTAATCATCCAGGCTATCGGCAAGGCGGTGTATAAAGTTTGGATAGAAGTCACGAGGCTCAGGGCGGTTTTTAAGGGAGATATTTCGACTGTCTGTGATTGATTGGTAGTGGCGTGAGTTTTTGAAGGTCCACGCTTGGTAATTTCACCAAGAAGAAAACCAATACCTGCAGCGAATAGAAAGGTCGTTGGAGCGATCATTTGTTGCTGCATCTTCCTTAACAGCGTAGCTGTGCCAACATTGATCTTCTGCTTACGGTTCAGCACTTGCTGCTCCGCATCTTTGATTTGAGCTGACAAAGATGTGGGATTAATTCGGTTTCTAGTAGGTGTAACCATCATGACTTCTCCGTATCCCGATGTCCTGGGGGCTCGGGTTTAAGGCTATGCAGGGTCGCCGGAAATTTCAGGTATCGGCTTTTCCGGTGGATGACACGGCAAAAGATCAGGGCGAGTAGCAAATTTAGCACGACGGCAAGGAGTATGGCACTCCTTACCATAACACCGTTCTCGATCAGCCCCAGTACGGCAGCGGACAGAAGGCCCATCCACGCACCGCACAGCAATCCAGCAACCAGTATACCCGCAATGATCATATTCACCAGGCTCACACCTACCTGTTGTGTTTCCAGTGCAGCGAGCTGGAAGCGGTCATGGCTTAATCCACGCAGTTCACCCCATAAATCACGAGCATCATCCAGTAAGCTTGAGCTGTTCATAGGATCGCTACGCGTCGCAGTTTGTTTAGGTGCTTCATCAAGGGTGTTAGCGTTCATGATCTTAGATAGCCTAACGACCGCTAGATAGGCGGCTCAACAAAAAGCCAGTCGCCATTGCGATACCCAGTGATGTTATGGGGTTATCGCGGACATAACGTTGGCAATTCTTCATCAAACGTTGTTCGGCATATAACAACTGCTCGCCTTTATCGGTAATCGTTTCCTTGGCACTGGTGAATTTATCGCCAGCTTCATGTGCAAAATCAGATACTTTGTCTGCAATTTCCATGGTGTTTTCTCCTGTTAGTTAATTAAGCCGCACGCTACTTCAAGTTGCTTGCGGCATTATGGTTCGGTGTTTTATTTAAGGCGCATGTCATTCTTTACAACTCTTACGCCGTTAACAGAGCGGGCAACTTCTATCGCTTTGCTAATATCGGCACGGGAATTCACGAAACCGCTCAACTGAACCTCGCCCTTAAAAGTTTCTACGTTGATTTCCGCAGAACTTAAAGTAGGTTCATGCAATATGGCCGCCTTAACTTTTCCGGTGAGTACACTGTCGTCGACATACTCACCCGTTCCCTCTTGCTTTGGTGTTGACGCGCAACCTGCGACAATCAATAAGGTCAAAACCATAAAAAATGCCGACATTAATCTAATAAAGTGTTTCATAAGTAAATCTCCAATAATGCTTGAAAAATCAAATAAGGGTTTTCATGACTAAATCCCCAAACATGCACTTATACCAGTAGGTATACAAAGTTGACTACATGAGGATAAGCCATCTCTAACGCGATCTAAGTGCCGTGTAGTAACTGGGGTTGCCTACAACCTTGTAGACACTCTAGCTACAAAGCTAGCCATAGTCGGTACGGTAACGCACATAGAAGATGTGGATGCTGGACTGTCAAGAGGGGCGCGAATGAATTGACCCTGCTTTGACATGGGTAATTACGTGGCGCGCGGCGAACTTGTTAAAAGCATAAGTAATAAAACCCGCTTTAAAAGCGGGTTTTATTTGTCAACTACTTCATTTAATAAACGCATCATCTACAGCCACCCTATGTACGATACCGTACAGACAATGTTTGTGCTTATCAATAGACTCGAACTGAGTTTCCAGCTCATTGCATTTTTACTCCAAAATAGAGAGGTTTTACCTCCGATATTTTTAAAGTTGGCGTGCTACCCTGAGACTTGACGCACTTTTAAAACATATAAAACAGAGGAATATCGTATGAAAACGACCAATGAAACCAAACAAAAAATTATAGCTAAGAGAGTCCTTGTGATGTCCTGTTTATCAGCCGTTCTAGGACTGACGGGTTGTCCCGATGGTTCATCAGAAAAGGCAGGGCAAAGAATTGATCGTGCAGCAGATAATGCCGAAAAAACGATTGAGCAATCAAGTAAAACTGCCAGTAAGCAACTTGAAGGTTTAAAGGATTCAGTGGAACAGAATGCCGAACAAGCGAAAGACAGTATTGACCGATCTGCTGAATCCGCTAAAGAAGTATTGGAAAAATCTGAAGATAAAGTTGATCAAAATGCCGAGAAGGTGCAGGAAAAGGTTGAGCAAATAAAAGAAAATGTAGAAAAAAAACTTGATGATATTAAAGCTTCAACAACCGAGAAATCGGAAACAACCGGGGAATATATTGATGACTCGGTTATTACCACAAAGGTCAAGGCCGCTATCTTGGGCAGTTCCTGGCTGAGCGATTCCCATATCGATGTCACCACAAACAAAGGTATTGTGGTGTTGAGTGGTACAGTTGATACCGAGCAAAATATCGCCAGGGCAATAGAAGTCGCCCGTAGTCAGGAGAATGTAAAAGCGGTGGAAACTAACCTGATTGTAAGCGTTGCTGAATCGAGTAAAAAATAATGGTTACCTTACGAGTGATGGTTGCCTTGGGCATTATGTTGTCTATTTCTATTGCCCATGCCACAACTGCTGACGATACTTACATTGCCGGCTATGCCGCTGGCGTTCTTAAACAAAATTTAAAACTTGATATGCCATCCTTAATTGTCCGGGATGGCGTCATTACTTTACCAACCGGTAGCTTGGAAGCCGCCGATCAAGCAAAAGCGGTACAGCTATTATCGGAAATCCCAGGCGTTCAAGCTGTAAAGGTATCCGAAATGACTAGCGAGCAGTCAAGGGCTGCTCTTACACAGCCAGTTCAGGTTGCAGGTGCTGAGAATGTATCAGCAACCGACTCAATTATATTGCCCACAGGACTTCTACCTACTGGTCATTTATTCAAGCCATTATTAGCCGATCCTCGTTGGGCGCATTTCTCAGTTGCTTACAGAAATTATCAGACCGACAATTTTGCTGGAAAAGATATAGCTTCCGTCAGTCTTGGTGAAACTATTCCAATTTATCGCAGTAACTTTGGACAATCCACGGCGCAATGGGAAGCGGGTATTCAAGCCGGGGTCTTTAGTGACTTTAATCTGAATGCCTCATCGTCCGATCTCGTCAATACCGATTTTATTGCATCAATCTATTCAAGCGTACGTGCTGGTCAATTCTCAGCCTTTGGCCGTATTTACCATCAGAGCTCACATCTTGGTGACGAATTTCTGCTTGGTAAGATACATACATCCAAGTTTGAGCGCGAGAACCTCAGTTACGAAGGCGTGGATTTAAAACTCTCTTATGAACTGCCTTATGGGGTACGCATATACGGCGGTGGGGGTGGTTTATTTCATAAGGAACCTTCGGTGCTTAGGCCGTGGTGCACAATATGGTATCGAGTTTAGAAGCCCCTGGCGTATCAATTTTGCGTCAATGCGGCCAATTATTGCCGCTGATATCAAGCATTTTGATGAAAATAACTGGAGCGCAGATGTTTCAGCCAGAGCGGGTGTTGAGTTTGATAATTTACAAGTATTAGACAGGAAACTGCAGATTCTTGTGGAATACTTCAACGGCTATACGCCTAGTGGTCAGTTTTATAAAGATAAAGTGGAATATATAGGCTTAGGAGCGCACTACCATTTCTAACACAATTCGTATGTTTACGCGATGATTTTCAACGCCTTTTTGGTAACTGAAAATCATCCATTGCATCAACTGCCAAGAATTTAATGGATATTTTCGTTGGCAGTAACCTTGTGTACTATACCGCACAGACGGTGTCTGATTTTGCCGTTATTCTGGCTTTAACCTGTTTAATATTTAAGGAGAACTCAATGAATATCGCAATTGAACCCCTGCTAGCACTTGTGGTGGGAATATTAATTTTACTGATACCAAGGTTTTTAAATTATTTTGTGGCGGTTTATTTGATCGTCGTGGGTGTCTTGGGACTAATGGGTCACAGCATTAAGTGATCGATCGGACGAAAAGGCAAAGCCATAACTTTGTTTGCAAAAATCTTATTTAATGTTTTATTTTTAACAGGAGTACCACTATGTCACTAGGAACAATTTTACTCGTCATTATCATCCTGATGCTTATTGGCGTCATTCCAGCTTGGCCACATAGTCGAGGATGGGGTTATCGACCCAGTGGCGGGATAGGGCTAATTTTACTCATCTTAATAATCTTGATCTTAATGGGCAGAATCTAGCCTCATAGTCAAACAGCTTCATTTGTACTTTCATCTACTAGCCTGCCAGTGTGCATTGGCTAACACCTTTTGGATTGTGCATAACTTACTCGGCTAAATTGAAAGTAAAAATGTATCCAGAAGTGCGAATGCCGGGTGCTTAGCCAAATGTCGTTGAAATAAACGGCAGTCATAAGCTTCACACATAGCATCGTGACCGACCTTCGAGGGTTGTCGCGTTAGCGAGTTGGTTTTGGCAGCAAGTAACAGCCAAAATTTTTCACAGATCGTGGCTTGCTTATTTTTATTTGGGTTCGGAGAATCAAACCATGACGAAGCGGCGAGAACAAAGAAAGCATGTTAGAGTTGAACATCCGGGTGGTGACGAAATTCCCATCCGCTTTGAGTTATTCAGCACTGAACGGCTCGAACAACATGCAGCAAGTTTGGCGCTAGCTCAGAAAATAAGTGCTATTAAAGCAGGAAAAAAAGTGATTCCGCGGGTGCGTGAGAATTCCAGGGTCTTGCTTGCAGCCTATAAAGCAGTTGCTAAGGCGGTGAACGAACAACATGCCATAACGCCCGCAGCGGAATGGCTTTTGGACAACTTTCATATACTCGAAGAGCAGGTCAGCGACATTTACGGCGACTTGCCCGAAAGCTATTACCGGGAACTTCCCAAGCTATCCGAAGGCGTGCTTACCGGTTATCCCCGTGTCTATGGAATTGCTTGGGCATTAGTGGCACATACCGATAGCCGCTTTGATTCAGAGATGTTAACTCTTTTCGTAAAGGCCTATCAAAGCGTAGACCCACTCACTCTTGGTGAACTTTGGGCGATACCCATTACGCTACGTGTATTATTGGTCGAAAATTTGCGCCGATTAGCCGTGCGCATCATGCGTTCACAAACTGGTCGAGAGCTTGCGGACACGTTTATGGATCACATCGAACGTATTGCCGCTGAAAGCGATAAGCCAGAGCCTCCCGTTCTGGAAGCAGAACTACCTGCGCCACCACTGCGTCAGGCCTACGTAGTGCAGATTTTGCAACGTTTGCACGATCCACATCCAGGTGCCGTGGTTTCCCTGGACTTCCTTAATGAATGGTTACGCGAACAAGAACTCAGCCTCGATGAAATTGTGCAACGGGAACATGCCACCCAGATCGCCGGCAACCTGACTGTACGCAATATCATCACCAGTATGCGGGCTATTTCCGCATTTGATTGGCCGCAATTCGTGGAAGACGTGAGCCTGGCGGATGCTTGTCTGCGCGTTCACGACGGCTACGCTGCGATGGATTTCCTGACCCGTGACCGTTACCGCCACGCGATTGAGGATCTCGCCAAGCGCTCACCACATTCGGAAGTCGAAATTGCCCGTAAAGTAATCGACAAAACGCAACTAAGTAAAGAACAACTAGGCAAAGAACAACCCGACACTAACGAACGTAAGCAAGAGCCGGGCTATTATTTGATCGGTGGCGGACGATATGCATTTGAACGGGAAGTCAATTTTAAACCTTCTATAAAGCAAAGGCTTCTGCGTATTTACATTGGCCGTGCGGGACTCGCATATATTGGTAGTATCCTGCTGTTGACAGTTGCCTTGCTTGCATTGCCTTTAAGTGCGAGCTTTGCCACAGGACTTAACGGTTTTGAGCTGTTCTTACTCACACTATTCGCCCTGTTTCCAGCGGCAGATATTGCCGTCGGTTTGGTGAACCGATTCATCATTGCGGGTCTTCCGCCTAATCACCTGCCACGGTTAGCATTGAAGGATGGCGTGCCGGAGTCGCTAAGTACGTTCGTTGTTGTACCAACACTTTTTTTCAGCATGGCAGGTGTAAAAGAACAGGTAGAGCAGATGGAAATCCGCTATCTATCGAATCCAGGTGAAAACGTGCGTTTTGCGTTGTTATCCGATTGGACAGATTCCGACCAGGAAACGATGCCGAACGATGACCGGTTATTGAGCGTAGCCACTGCCGGAGTAGCTGCACTCAATATCAAGTATGGTACCCAGCGCTTCTTTGTGTTCCACCGCAAACGCTTATGGAATCCCGGTGAAGGCAAATGGATGGGTTGGGAGCGTAAGCGCGGCAAGTTGCAAGAGTTTAACCGATTATTGCGTGGTGCTACTGATACCTCTTTTCTAGCGATTGATGGCAAGCCTGCCGTAGCACCTGTCGGCATCTGCTATGTCATTACGCTTGATGCTGACACCAAGTTGCCCATGGGCGTGGTATCGCAATTAGTGGGTGTTGCTGCGCATCCCCTGAACCGCCCCGTGTTTGATCCAAACACACAGTGTATTGTTGAGGGCTATGGCATCCTCCAGCCACGCGTGACACCAACCCTGCCGCATCGGCAGGAACAGACCCTATTTCATCAGATTTTTGCTGGTGCTTCTGGGACTGATGCTTACGCCAGTTCAGTATCCGAGCTGTATCAGGATCTGTTCACCCTTGGTACATACAGTGGCAAGGGCTTATATCACGTAGACAGTTTTGAAGCGGCATTAGTCGGACGCGTGCCGGACAATACCCAGCTCAGCCACGATTTGTTCGAAAGCGTATACGCACGCTGTGCGTTAGTGAGTGACATCGAATTTTTTGAGGAGTTTCCTTCCCACACCCAGGTTGCGGCATCGCGGGAACACCGTTGGACTAGGGGTGATTGGCAATTATTGCCTTGGATATTTGGTGTGCGTGGTAAAGGTATGCCATTAATCGGGCGATTTAAAATGCTCGACAATTTACGCCGCTCACTCTCTGCGCCCGGTGCTTTTTTTGCGTTGGTCACAACTTGGGCTATTCCGGATGCGCCACAGGCAATTCTGATTGGGTTGGTGCTTACGGCATTGGCTTTTCCTGCGATCTTGGCGATTACTAGCAGCTTTACTTTACCTCGTCGAGGCATTTCACTGGGGACGCATTTGCGCGCAGCGGCAAAGAATGTATTCTGGGCAATTAGTAACAGCTTGGTGGCGCTGGTCTTACTTGCACAGCATACTTGGTTAATGTTGGACGCTATTATCTGTACCTTAATACGGCTGTTCATTACCAGACGCCAATTACTGAAATGGGTCACTGCCCTACAAGCAAAAACTAAATCAGGTCATGCGCTGAAACACCTCTTCCAGTCGTTGGGTCGCTCGTCTTCGGTCACCATTGCTGCTGCCGCTGTGGTACTGCTGTTTAATCCGGCAGGAATCATAGTTGCTGTACCATTTTTACTGCTGTGGTGGCTGGAGCCAATCGTATCCCGCATACTAAGCTTGCCGCCCCGACTTGATCGAGCCGAAGCATTATTGCCAGCGGATAGTATACAACTGCGCTTGATCGGCAGGCGTATCTGGTATTTTTTCAAGACCTTCGTTACTGCAGAAGAACACTATTTGCCACCGGATAATTTTCAGGAAGATCCGCACCCCGTTATCGCCCATCGTTCATCGCCTACCAATTTTGGCCTTTATCTATTATCGGTGCTGGCAGCAAGGGATTTCGGCTGGCTTGGCTTGATCGATACTGTTGAGCGGCTCGAAGCCACTCTAGGCACATTACACGCACTGCCGCGCTTACATGGGCATTTTTATAACTGGTATGATACCCGCGATTTACATCTGCTAGAACCTCGGTATGTATCAACCGTTGACAGTGGCAATCTAGCGGGGCATTTGCTTACATTGGCTCAGACTTGCCAAGAATTACTGCAAAAACCGCTCATGCTTTCTAATGCGCTGACCGGACTTACTGATACGCATCAATTGCTCATGACTGTTGTTACTGATATTGCTGATGACAAGCTTACACTTACAGTCACTCACAAAGAACTACAAAAGAAATGCAGCATACTCGGAGAACTTTTAAAAAATCATCCAGTTAAATCGGCTGATTGGAGTCATTTGTGGCGACAATTAACAAGCTGCGCTGATACATTGTTGGATCTTGCAAATACTTATGCCACTGAACGTGGCGATACGGACGATAATGAAGTACTCGTGTGGGCTACCTTGCTACGGGACGATATCCGCTCTCATGGTCGCGATGTGGATAACCTGATTCCTTGGATTCATTATACTGGACACCTAAACGCTGCTGTGGAATCGGCAACCCCATATCCACATCTGGAGGTGCTGCAAAAGCCACTCAAACTTGAAACTCACCTCAGTGATCTCTCTGAGAACTATGCAAACTATTTGGCCGATCACGGAGCATCTTCTGAAGGTATTTTTTCAACCGGCGATCAGGAAACATTGGCGATCACGTTAGGACATGCCGGAGCGCAAGCCAACGCGCTTACGCAGCGCTTAACAAACATGGCTGCACAATTCAAAGCTTTATTCCAAGAAATGGATTTCAGCTTTCTATATGACACTGAATGCCATCTATTATCGCTCGGTTATCGCGTTAACGAAGGCTCGCTTGATCCCAGCAATTATGATCTACTGGCTTCCGAGGCTCGGCTTTCCAGTTTGGTGGCAATTGCCAAGCGCGATGTACCCAGTACACATTGGTTCCATCTAGGACGTCGCGTAACGCGTGCCGCGCATGGCACGGTGCTATTATCGTGGTCGGGATCAATGTTTGAATATCTGATGCCCTCGCTGGTGACGTTTACGCCCCGCTATAGCCTGATCGACCAAACCTGCCGCCTAGTGGTAAAGCGTCAGGTCGAATATGGAAAAGAACGTGGCGTGCCTTGGGGGGTTTCGGAATCGGCTTTCAATGGTCGTGACCTAAATTTCACTTACCAATATTCTGCATTTGGTGTACCTGGCCTAGGGATGAAGCGAGGACTCGGCGAAGAACTGGTGATTTCACCTTACTCTACCGCCTTGGCTGCAATGTATTTCCCTCATGCTGCCGTGGAGAACTTCGTAAGGTTGGAGAAGGAAGGTGCTTTGGGTCGCTACGGCTTTTTTGAAGCACTCGACTTCAACCCGATCCGACTGGCAGAAGGTCAACGTGTTGCAATTGTGCGTTGCTACATGGCGCATCATCAAGGCATGTCCTTGGTCGCCATTGCCAATGTCGTGCATGATGGGGAAATGCGCCATCGTTTCCATCGCGTACCGCTGATCCAGGCGGCAGACTTATTGTTACAAGAACGTATTCCAAGTGGCGCTGATAGTAGTAGTGTGCCGTTACTAGAAGCTGTTCACGAAGTAAAAGAATCCGTACATTCCACCATCAGGCGCTTACCTTCGCCGACTGCTTCAGTACCTGCTGCACACTTACTGTCCAACGGTCGTTATGCGGTGATGATTACCGCTGCCGGATCTGGCTATAGTGCGTGGCGAAACCTGGCAGTGACTCGCTGGCGAGAAGATGTAACGCGGGATGCGTGGGGCAGCTATCTTTATTTACGCGATGTCATCAGCGGAAAATTGTGGTCAGCTGGATATCAACCAACAACGGCGACCCCAGATCATTATGAAGTAGTCTTTGCCGAAGACCGTGTAAGGATTACCCGTACTGACGGCCATATAGCGAGTACCCTGGAGATTGTAATCTCACCTGAAGACGATGCGGAAATCCGTCGTCTGAGTTTAACCAACAATGGGTCTCGCGTTAGAGAAATCGAAGTGACTTCATACATGGAGATTGTGCTTGCTCCCATGCCGGCCGACATAGCGCATCCAGCATTTTCTAATCTATTCGTACAAACCGAGTATCTGCCCCAGTCACATGGGCTGATAGCACAACGGCGCCAGCGATCAGAGAACGACCAAAAAATATGGATAGCCCACGTATTAGCTGGCCCTAAAACTGGCGATGGCTTGCAATACGAAACAGATCGTTCTCGCTTCGTTGGGCGTGGACAAACATTGCGGGAACCGATTGCATTGATGGATGGTCGCCCACTGACGAATACTGTGGGCAATGTCCTTGATCCGATCTTTAGTTTGCGGACACGGGTTAGCATTGCCCCAGGTGCTACTGAGCACCTTACTTTCACTACCTTAGTTGCTACAACACGCCCATTGGTAGCGGAGCTGGCCGATAAATACCACAACCTGACAACCTGGGATCGCGTATCTGCCCTGGCATGGACACACGCGCATGTGCAATTAAGGCATCTGCGTATCCAACCGGGCGAGGCGCAGTTGTTTCAGGATCTGGCTAGCCGCTTACTGTATGCCGATCCTTGGTTACGGCCATCCAGTAAGTTAATGCAATTGAATAGCTTGAGTGTTACTGGGCTGTGGCGGCGTGGTATTTCAGGTGATCGACCGATTGTATTACTGCGGATAGCGGAGCCGGAAGACCGGACGATTGTCGAACAATTGCTACGTGCCCATGAATACTGGCGCATGAAAGGCCTTGCCGTTGACTTAGTGATCCTGAACGAAAAAGAATTATCTTACGCTGGAGATTTACAGGCACTACTGGAAGGCATGGTGCGTGAAAATCAGGCACTTTCAGCCCAGCAAGAACATGTTGGCCACGGTGCGATTTACGTCTTGCGAGCTGACCAGCTATCGACAGAAGAAAGTTTACTGCTGCAAACGGCCGCACGAGTGGTATTGATCAGCAAGCGGGGGACGTTGGCCGAGCAACTGTTACGGCATCCACGACCAATCGCAGCTTTCGTTGTGCCGAAAGCCTTACCTGTCGCCAATGCCGCTTCATCACAATTGGAAACACCTCCACTTGAACTATTCAACGGACTTGGCGGCTTTGGTGATAACGGTCGCGAATATGTGATCGTGCTAAACAACAGCCTATGGACACCGACACCTTGGGTTAATGTGATCGCCAATGCTGAATTTGGCTTTATCGTTTCTGAATCCGGCAGTGGCTGTACCTGGAGTGGAAACAGCCGCGAAAACCAGTTGACACCCTGGTCGAATGATCCGGTCAGTGACACGCCCGGAGAAGTCTTTTATATACGGGACGATGAGACCAATGAATTGTGGACACCGACAGCCTTGCCGATCCGCATAGAAAATGCGAGTTATATCATTCGACATGGACAAGGATATAGCCGTTTTGATCATGCCTCACATGGTATTCATAGCGAGCTACTGCAATTCGTTAGCCCAGACGATCCAGTCAAAATTTCGGTTTTAACTTTGACCAATAGTTCTGGACGACTCCGTAAGCTTACGGTTGCGGCTTATGTGGAATGGGTACTCGGTGCTTCGCGCAGTGTCACCGCGACGCACATTATCACCGAACGAGATGAGGATACGGGGGCGTTGTTCGCTCACAACCCATGGGACGTGGAATTCGGTCAACGCATTGCCTTCGCTGATCTTAATGGTCAACAGACCGCATGGACGGCAAATCGGGCTGAATTCATTGGGCGCAACGGCAGCTTGGATGCACCTTCAGGGTTGCTAGGTCGTAAAGGGCTGAAAAGCCGCATTGGTGCTGGGATAGACCCTTGTGCAGCACTAAAGACGGCAATAGAGCTTGAACCTAACGGAAGCATCGAAATCGTATTTCTATTGGGACAAGGCAATGACCGCATTCATGCCCGAGAATTAATTCAGCGTTACCGCGCAACCGAGGTGGCAACAACGTTTACACAAGCCAAACAATCCTGGGAAAAAATACTGGGCAAAGTTCAGGTGAAAACACCTGATAGGGAGCTAGACCTATTGTTGAACGGTTGGTTGCTGTATCAAACCCTGAGTTGCCGCATGTGGGCTAGAGCTGGGTTTTATCAAGTGGGCGGCGCATTCGGCTTTCGGGATCAATTGCAAGACAGCATGGCGTTAACTGTCGCCAGACCCGACCTGACCCGCGCCCACCTCCTGCGTGCTGCGGGACGGCAATTTGGCGAGGGCGATGTGCAACATTGGTGGCATCCCCCCACTGGGCGCGGTGTGCGTACGCGGTTTTCCGATGACCGCATTTGGTTACCCTATGTGGTGGCACACTACCTCAAGGTAAGTGGTGATATTGAAGTGCTTAATGAGCCGATAGCGTTTCTGGAAGGTTCAGCACTGGAAGCAGGGCAGGATGATGCTTATTACCAGCCAACGCAATCAGCCCTACAAGCGAGCCTGTTTGAACACTGCGCTCGTGCGCTTGACCTGAGTTTGTCCGTAGGCGTACACGGCTTACCGTTGATGGGCAGCGGCGACTGGAACGACGGCATGAACCGGGTTGGTAATCAGGGTAAGGGCGAGAGCGTTTGGCTGGCATGGTTTCTTATCGCCACGCTCACCGAATTTGCCAAAGTAGCAGAAACCAAGGGAGATGTTGAGCATGCCACTCGCTGGCGCACCCATGTTGCTCAACTGAAAGCTGCCGTGGAATCAGAAGCGTGGGATGGGGCTTGGTATCGACGCGCTTATTTCGATGACGGCACACCGCTGGGTTCTGCCACTAACGCTGAATGCCGTATTGATTCCATTGCACAGAGCTGGGGAGTTATTTCCGGTGCCGCCGACAGCGAACGCGCACAACGAGCCATGAACTCAGTACGGGAATACTTGGTTCGGCACGGCGATGGACTGTTATTGTTGTTCACACCGCCTTTTGATAAAACCGAACACGATCCTGGGTATATCAAGAGCTACCCGCCCGGTGTGCGTGAGAACGGCGGGCAATATACCCATGCGGCAATCTGGTCGGTTATTGCTTATGCCATGCTGGGTGATGGCGATCAGGCGGCGGAGCTGCTACGCATGCTCAATCCCATCAACCGCACGACCACCCGCACTGGCGTTTATGCCTATAAGGTCGAACCGTATGTGCTGGCGGCGGACATCTATGCGGAAGCGCCACACACACGGCGTGGTGGATGGACTTGGTACACAGGTGCCTCTGGGTGGTATTACCGTACCGGACTGGAATGGATCTTAGGACTACAGGTCCAAGCCGAACAATTGATTTTTAATCCCTGTATTCCCAAAGCTTGGCGCAGTTATAATATTATTTACCAGTATGAAACAAGCCGTTATGAAATCACGATTGAAAACCCGCAGGGCGTGTCTCGCGGCATTTCTCTAATAGAACTGGACGGAGTACGGCAATTAGACGGCAATAGCATTTCTTTGCAAGATGATGGGCAACCACATCAAGTGCGGGTGGTGCTGGGGGAATGAATAGTGGATGGTTAAACCAATCATGGTTCGACAAGCTCACCATTTATGCCCTTTGGGTGCGAACGGTTTGGCTTAAAATTGTCCCGTCTGTTAAACATCGTAGGTTAGCTTATTAGCGTAACTCAATAATTACGGCTTCAATACGACGAGATTGAAATATATTTATATGATCACAGAACTGCCTGTTACCACGATTGCCCATGCCATTCAACTTGCTGTGGCACCCGTGTTTTTGCTGACTGGAGTTGCCAGTATTTTGTCGGTGTTGACGAACCGTTTAGGTCGCATTATTGATAGATCAAGGTTTTTAGAAGGCAAATCATTGCCGATTGATGAAACCCATAAAGCTATTCATGTTGAACTGAAATCCTTGAAACAACGCGCTCGCCTTATTCATTTGGCGATTGGTCTATGCACGACCTGTTTGTTGTTGATATGCTCTGTGGTTGCGGTATTGTTTTTAGGTTCATTTATTACGCTTAACATGGCGGTGGTAATAGCCTTGTTATTTGTTGCCGCCATGCTGTGCTTGATTGCTGCACTGCTCAATTTTATTGGCGAGATTTATCTGGCAACCGTGCATGTCCGAGGTAGCTCGACGTAATATTTTTTTATCGTTCCCACGCTCAAGCGACACAGTCATTAAGTTAAACGATTGAGTCCCTTCTCCCTTGAGGGAGAAGGTTAGGATGAGGGGGAATTTAAATGCATTTATCCTTATTTTTGATTTTCCTCGGCAACCGCTCCATGCGTTGCCCTACCTCCTGCATCCATGCAGTCGTCACCCCACCCCTCTCCAACAGGAGAGGGAGATTTTTCTTAACTTAATGGCTGTGTCGCTTGAGCGCGGGAACGATAAAGCGGCCTACCTATTCGCCGACGATTCCCCATTGGATCGTATCGATTCGGTCACATCCTTACCTATCCCACGATAGCCGGTAAAGCGGCCAGCGTCGAAAGTAGGCTCCCCACTCACCATTAAATATTGCTTCGAGCCGTTGGGCGTAGTTCGTCCGTAAACGAAATCCAGGAAGGGTCGTCGAGCGGCCAGGTTAGCCTCAAGTATTTCCCGCTCGTTCTTATTCCAGACTTCACCTTGACCATCACTTGTATTATCCTCCGTTTCAATGAGCAAAATACCCAGCATTTCAGCCACCGGACCGAAAACATTGGTAAAGTTCCCGTCCTTGTCCTGCTCCCAATACCAATCGGACGACAGCTCCGTAAAGCGGCGAAAACGTGTTTCACTCTCACGTAGCTCGGCAGTCCGTTCCAGCACCGTTTGCTCCAGTATTTGGTTGTGATCCACAAGTTTTTTGTACAGCAACCTGACTTCCAGCATATTATGGATGCGTGTTTGCACTTCCACCAGATCAAAAGGTTTGGCTACGAAGTCTTTCGCACCCGAAGCAAGTGCTTGCAGCTTGTGGCTCGGTTGTGCAGTAATCACAAGTACCGGAAGGTAGCCCTCTGTTTCGATTTCTTCAAGGTCTTTCATTACCTGGAAACCATCCATCCCAGGCATTTGCAAATCGAGCAAGATCAGGTCGTAGCGGTTTTTACGGTATAGCTCGCGGACCGCATAAGGATCATTTGTTGATGTGATGCAGGTGTAACTGGCATTTTGCAACATTTCCTCAAGCAGAAGTACGTTGGATTGTTGGTCGTCAACGATCAGGATGCTGGCGTTAAGGATTTCTTGTTTGCTAATCATCGTATTTGTCCGGTTTCATTAGTGTTCATTGATCTAATATTAGATGATTTCAGCGCATCGTCCAGGGCGTTCATCAATTCACCCACTTTAATGGGTTTTGTCAGATAACGGAAGAATCCTGATTTCAGCCCCTTTTCGATATCGCTGGGCATGGCATTCGCACTGATGGCAATGACGGGAATGTGTGCCGTTGCCGGATCTTCATGAAGTATTTTAAGCGCTTGGCTTCCGCTAATGCCGGGCAGGTTGACATCCATTAGGATTATATCCGGTTGATGGCTACGGGCAAGCGCAATGCCCGGCTTGGCATCGTGGGCACTTAGCATAGTAAAATCTGGGCGTTCCTTAATTATTTGCTCGACTAGCAGGAGGTTGGCTGGGTTATCTTCCACGTAGAGCAAGGTATGTAGCGCTGTATTTTTATGTGGCTGCGGCACAAGCCTCTTGGGCATGGTATTCCCAGCGACAAGTTCAAGTTCTGGTGTCACGTTTTGGCTTAGTTCGATCCAGAATTCACTGCCAACTCCAACTGTACTATCCACGCCGACTTTGCCCCCCATCAGCTCGACCAATTGCTGGGTGACCATCAAGCCAATGCCTGTGCCTTCTTCGCTGCCGGTTTCTTGCCCAAGGCGATTGAACGGCTGAAAGAGTTGCCCCAGCTTTTCCGGATGCAATCCCGCACCGCTGTCTTTGATGGTGATACGTAGTTGTCCCGTGATATTAGTGGAACAAACTACCTCAATCGTGCCATTCTCACAGTTGTATTTAAGTGCATTGGAAAGCAGATTAAGCAGAGCCTGCTTTAGGCGGGTTCGGTCGGCATGGATAACCCAAGTTTGGTCAAAGGGCACAAAAGTCAGTTTAATGCCACGCTGCTGCGCCAGTGGTTCTATCATGGCCCTGCATTCGCTTAACACATCGATTATTGACACTGTTTCTTGTGACAACGATAGCTTACCTGACTCAATCAAAGCAAGATCAAGGATTTCGTTAATCAGTTCCAGTAGGTACCAGCCCGCTTTTACGATCTGCTCTATCTTAATCAGCTGAGAAGCTGTTGGCGGCGGATTACTTACCTCCAACAATTGGGCGAAACCTAGGATAGCGTTAAGCGGGGTACGCAGTTCGTGGCTCATGCTGGACAGGAATTCCGATTTGGCGCGATTGGCTTTTTCCGCAGCGGCCATCGCTTCAAGCAGTTTCGATTCGGCAACTTTACGCCCGGTAATGTCACGCGCCACCTTAGAAGCGCCGATGACTGTTCCCGACAAGTCTTTGATCGGGGATATGGTCACTGATACATCGATACAACTGCCGTCTTTGCGCAGGCGCACCGTCTCAAAATGTTTTATGTCCGCGCCACGCTTAATCTCAGTAAGAATAGTATTCTTCTCGACCTGGCGCTGCGTGGGTATTAGGCGCGAAATGGGCTGTCCTATGATCTCGGCAGCCGAATAGCCGAACAGCTTTTCTGCCCCGGCGTTCCAACTGGTGATGATGCCCTGTAAATCTTTGCTGACGATAGCGTCGTCAGATGACTCTACGATGGCGGCAAGCCGTAGCTTTGCCAACTCTGCGAGTTTGCGTTCGTTGATGTCCTGCATCACGCCGTTCATGCCGAGTGCCTTGCCGTCTTCCGCATAGTTGCCCCGGCCCGTGATGGCGACCCAGCAGAGTCCGTCAAGACGCCTTACTCGGTATTCGTTGCGGTAGTCCGTATGTTCGATGAGCGCCTTATCCCAAGCCTCGCGTGCATGTTCGGCATCCTCCGTGGTCAAGCGTTCGCGCAATTGCGCCCGCGTGACCGAGATACCCTCTGGGAAGCCAAATATGTGTGCAGCAAGATGCCCTAAGGACACTTGATCGGTCGCAGCATCCCAGCTCCAGTCGCCCAGTTGCCCCGCATCCAGGGCAAGTTGCGCGCGACCATGGAGCCTTTTCTGTTCTGCTTCGTAGAGCTTACGTTCGGTGATGTCACGGGCAGAGCAATAGAATAGTTGGTCTTGAATGGACGTTGTCACACTCCATGAAAACCATCGGTAAGAACCGTCTTTACATAAGTAGCGATTTTGAAAATTGGCATCATCGCCTCCGTTTTTAAGCCTGTCAACTTCGGCTTGGGTGGTTTGCCGGTCATCTGGGTGGACAACTTCGATAAAGGGTTTGACGAGAAGCTCTGCAAGTGTGTAGCCGAGGGTTTTTTCCCAGGCCAAGTTTAAGCTTTTGAAGTAACCGTCAAAGCCAACCACGGATAACATTTCTTGCGAAATAGCAAAAAACCGAAGACTTTCCTCCGCTAAGCGCTTAGTGACGGTAATATCACGCAAAATGCCCGTTAAATAATGTCCGCCATTCAGCCACATTTCACCTATGGCTATTTCCATCGGGAACATGCTGCCATTCTTGCGCCGACCTACAACCTCGCGTCCGAAACCAACATTTTGGCTATTGTCGTTTTTATTGGCAACCGTAAGACATTGCTTGCCAATGTCTTGGTCAAGCCCAGGCATTAACAGGTTGAAATTTTGCCCGATGAGCTCTGCGGGGGAATAGCCAAACATTTTCTCTGTGGTCGAGTTAATTGTCTGGATGGTGTAGTCATTGAAACGTAAGGTTATGATGCTGTCTACCACAGTATTGACAATGGCGTGGACTAGCGCGTTACTATCATGCAACGCTTGCTGCAAAGCATATTCTTCAGTGACATCGCGGAACACCAGCACAGACCCGACTATTTTATTGTCAAGGCCGCGAATCGGTGCACAACTGTCGGCGATATCACGCTCGCTGCCATTGCGTGCAATCAGTACAGTATGGTTGGCCAAGCCTTGAATGGTGCCATGAGTCAAGGCATTCATGACCGGGATCAGGGCGAGATGGTGCGTTTCTTTATTGATGATATGAAAAATCTCATCCACTGGGCGACCGATGGCTTCAGCTTGTGCCCAACCGGTAAGCTGTTCAGCCACGGGATTGATAAGCGTCACCCGCGCTTGGGTGTCGGTGGCGATCACGGCATCGCCGATGGAGTTAAGTGTAATGCCGAGTTTTTCCTCACTAATCTTTAAACTTAGGTTAGTTAGCTCTAGTTGTTTATTAATTTCCTCCTGTTTTTCAAGAAAATGCTGGGTTTCAAGATGCACCAAATTCTTGAGCCGTTGCTGGGTTTCCCGATAAATAAAATAGGTAAACGCAAACACAAACAGCCCCATAAACAGGCTGGTGGCAACGATGATGTAGAACAATTGTTTCATGTTCGATTGTAATATTGCATCGTGCCGCGCCAACAGCCCTTCCTCTATTTTAAGAAAGCCGCTCATTTCAAGGCGCATCAAATCCATCAGCCGCTTGCCCTCGTTATTGGCTATGGTGGCTTGTATGGCAGATATGTCATGGTTGCGGCGCAACTCAACAACAGTCGCTATTTCTGACAATTTGGCATCAATCAAGGGAACTAATGCGTCCAGATGCTTCTGGGCTGCGCTGTTCAAGGTAAGTTTACTTAACGCTAGCAAATGGTTGCTGATGTTGTTACGCACCTTCAAATAGGGTTCCAAAAAGGCTTCGTTGCCCGTCAACGCATAGCCGCGTTCCCCAGTCTCGGCATCTGTCAATTCAGATAGCAATTCGTTCGCTTGTTTTATTACCACAAGGGTGTGCATGTGGATTTCAGCTGATGTCTCGCTTAGTTTAAAAGCCCTAAACGATGCTACTACTACTACTACTACTAAAAGTATGCCCAAGCCAGCAGTGGGAGCAGCAAATTTTTTAAGGCTGTTTTTCAAGGTAGATTGATCCTGCGCCGTGTCGGTGCGGTAGTTGTTAAGGGTAGATGCGGAGTTTTTTCAGCCATGATTTACCTTGATGCAAAATGAGTTTTTGATACCGCCCACGGTAGCGTAGCCATCAAACTTGTCGATTTCTGTGCGTTATCGAACATAAGCGTGGAATTCATCGTTCCTGCGCTACGGTGTCACTGTCCACAGTTAAGCGCTGAGACCTCTTTCACCTGGAGTACAAACCTAGGTTTGCACTCCAGCATTTGCTGCTTATAAGGATTCAAAAAACTACCTAATTATAAAGATGCTTCAGCAACAACGTCATTCCGGCATGGACGACCGCCAAGGATGGCGGAAGTGCGGCAAGCAAGTAGGAACTTGTGCCGCTTGCCGGAATCCAGACCACAGGGATGTATTCATCGCTTGCCATCCGTGGCTTCTGGATCTCGGCAATCCCTGCCGAGATGACGATATTTTGGCTTAGCTATTGGATCTTTTAATCAGGAAAAACTATGCTAACAACCCAGCCATCAACCTTACTCTCCCCGAGGAACCCCAATCCTTGAATTAACTGGAAAGCTATTAGCGGCTCCTTCAGCACAAAGCAAACGCTGGAATTCTTTCTTGACTACGTTATAGCATTCACAAGCACGGGACTCCAATCCCGACTGGTCAAGGACAGTGATGTGACCACGGCGGTAACTAATCAGCCCCGCACGTTGCAAATTACCCGCAGTTTCTGTGATGCCTTCGCGGCGTACACCCAGCATGATGGCAATCAATTCCTGGGTCATGGTCAATTCATGTTCGGGCAAACGATCAACGGCTAACAATAGCCAGCGGCATAGTTGCTGCTCTATTGAATGGTGCCGATTGCACACTGCAGTCTGTGACATCTGGGTCATTAATGCCTGGGTGTAACGCAACAGCAAGCGCATCATCGGCCCTGCGCGGTTGAACTCCTCCATCAGCAAGCGTTGTTTCAGCCGATAACCGCAGCCGGCAGTCTGCACTGTCGCCATGCCAGGAGTAGTGTTGCCGCCCAGGATCAATGAAATTCCGACCATGCCTTCATTGCCCACCCCCGCAATTTCTGCCGATGCGCCACTTTCCATGACGTAATGCAGGGACACGATGGCGGTCGTCGGGAAATAGGCGTGGTGCAATTGAATGTCGGATTCGTAGAGAACTTGACCAAGCGGCATCGAAACCAGTTCCAGATGGGGCGCGATACGCGCAAATAGTTCCGCAGGAAGAGCAGCGAGAAGCTGGTTTTGGTTGGGGTTATGCCGTGCGGAAATACTCGCTACCATTTTTTGTCTCTGGAGAACGCACCCGAGTTAGGTGAAAATAAAAAAAGCAGGGCAACGAAGGTTAAGGCTGTAAAAGCTGGGTTCTGAGCTTCTTTATAACACACTATGGGAAGTCCAGAAGTTAATATAGTTTACCCGAACAAAAATTGAGTAGGCGTTATTAGGTAAATATAAATACTTCGCAAAAAGTGTAACATCTCCAAAACTGCTCAGTTGAACCTTATCGTCGGCAATTCATTTAAGTATTAAAAACAATGCTATAGATTACAAGGATGTAGTCAGAATTGCACTATTAAAGATTAGAGACGGTTCAGCTAAGTCGTCATACCGGATTGCTGGTATGGCGATCTTGGAAAACAGGGATTGTGTAATCTGACAAAGTGGAACTAAGAACCCCTTGCGTTATGTATGTCACCGTACAGACTGCCCCCTGTTTTGTGCGTACCATCTGGAGTGAGTGTCGGATATTGCTATTCGATGTTCAGGTCATGACCATCTGGTCAAAACCCAAGTCAAATTGTTATCAACAACATAAACATCAACCTTGGAGAATGCTATGAAGAATTTAAGACAACTAAACAGTAAGGCTATGATTTTTGGCCGGAAAATGGAAGGCAGGATACTGCCGCCATTGCTTTTATGGATGCTCGGTGTACCCGGAGGCATTGTTATAATCCTATGGCTATTTTTCTTTAGGGATTAATCTAAGGAGTCGTGTTTGCGATACTGGCTCGCCTTCATGATTCTGAAGGCGATAGGCTTTGACACAAGGGTGGCGGAGTACCGCTGATAACTATGATAGGATGCTGAAACGTATTATTTAGCTCAATTTGTATTCCATGCAGAAAAATACCCCTTATATTCTTTTTATGGCATTGGTTTTGTTGGTAACCGTGTCGTTTTTCTTGTTAATTAAAGATTTTTTATTGGCTTGTTTTTGGGCAATCATTCTAGCGGTCGTTTTTGATCCTACTTATCAGCGGTTGAGGCAATATTATAAAAACTCGGAAAAATTGTCATTGTTCCTAACTATGTTGCTGATTATTCTTGTTTTTGTTATCCCTTTGTCTACCATAACCTTGATGGTAACGGCGGAAAGTACAGATTATTACAATAAGATTCAAAGCGGCGAAATAAATCCACAACGTTATTTTCAAGATACCCTTGCGCTGTTGCCAAAATTCAATCGCCTCTCGCATATAGGCGGAATAAGCGTTGAGCAAATCAGCACTTCAGTCGGCAATGCCTTTGCACAAGCCATAAAATACACAGCGCAACAAGTCCCTGCAATGACCCAGAACCTATTGAACCTTATCGTTCAAGTGGCCTTGGCATTCTATATCCTGTTTTTTCTATTGCGGGACGGCCATCAATTGATGAGAAAATTCATATCCCTTATCCCGATAGGTGACAGAATCGAGATAGAATTATTTGAACGTTTCACCAGCGTAGCCAGGGCGACTGTTAAAGGCGGTTTGATAGTCGCTGTAATCCAGGGTTGTATTGGGGGATTATTATTTTGGTTTGTCGGCATTCCCGCCGCTTTTTTGTGGGGTATGTTGATGATAATTTTGTCTCTATTGCCTATAGGGAGTGCTTTAGTCTGGGCTCCCGCTGCCGTCGTGTTGTTTTTACAAGGTCAAACCGTGAAAGCGATTGTCATTTTATCGGTGGGTATTTTAGCCATTGGCCTGATAGATAATTTTCTACGACCACGTCTGATAGGCAAAGACAGTAAAATGTCGGATTATCTGGTCATGGTGTCTACTCTAGGTGGCTTAGCCTGGTTTTCATTAACAGGTTTTGTGTTAGGCCCCATCATTGCGGCTTTGTTTGTCACTTGTTGGGAAATATTAGGGAAAGATAGCCAAGCCAATAAAACCTGATTATTTTCCCCTCAACAAACAATCCAGCTTATCCACTAACTCGCACCAATCCGAATCGTCTTCAATGGCTTCAGTCAGGAACGTAGCCTGTGCTTCGTTCCAGAAACATGCCTTAGATAAGACAATATCAATGGGTAGCGGTCTGTGCAATTCGATAAAAGCGACAATCTGTTCCGCGTTGTCTGCTAAACCTAATTGACGAAATAACATTTGCAGCGTGTGTATTGAGGTATCCATTTGAGCTTTCAGAAATGATTACAATTTTCTGTTGTGATGGCCCAATTAATAAGCCATTGAATCTTTATTGATATTGAATAACTTTCAAAACTCTTGCCCAATTTAATTTATAGGCTAATTACTCATCTCGCCTCGTCAACCATCTGAATGGTAAGCTTCTCAACCTCTCTGGCAACGTCGATTAACGCTGCATCCTGAGAAAGTGCCGAAAGCATTTGCATCGGCTTGATAAGTCCAATCTTGGTTTTACCTTGCTCCGTAAATACCGAGATACGACACGGCAATGCCATGTTCAGGCGCATATCGGTGGACAGCACTTTTGCAGCCTGACCCGGATTGCAGACTTCAAAAATTTTGCACTCATTCCCAAAATCAATGCCTTTGCTGCGAAGCGTGACACCCAAATCATGGACATGTAACACCCCGAAACCATTATGTTTAACGGCAGATTCAAGGTCTGCCGATGCTTGGCCGAATGATTTATCGGTCTCAACGATATAGTACATAAAATAACCTCGTCTTTTGTAGCTGAATTTATATAATAATTGTCTGTTGGATATGTTTTATTTTATTGAGTTTCGCACCTTTTAGGTATCCTTCTTAGCAAGATTCTTTACTCAGCGCCAAAAAATCCGTCATTCCGAAGGAGGAGCCGGAATGACGGTGCCGGCAGAAAACCTATGATAATCAAGTAAGTTTTTATATTTTTTAAGAGTGATTCAATGATTGCTTAGTGTATTAACAAAGCACTATAAGCAAGATCAGTCCAGGGATGATGCCCAGAATTAAACCGACCACGATGGCGATAACTTCACCGGTTGAGTAATTGCAGCTACCACCACCGCCACTTACTCTTGCAGCACTGTCATCATCAAGCCCTGCTAACATCATGCCGGAAAATTCATCGGCAACTTGCGCTTGCGAGGATGCCACTAAAATGCGTGAACGAGCATCACTAAGACGGGTTTCTGCCGAACGGAGATCATCACTGAATGGCATTAAGTTATTGGCATTTATTAATGCGTTAATAGCATCATCAGTAGGTGCAAGCGCTAATTTACGAGCTTGGTCAACAGTTTCAGCGGAAGTTATTTCTTTCTTTAATTGATTAAGTTCCCGGTATTGTTCTGGCCCAGAGCTACAGCTAGATTTGATCAATTCCATAGAACTTGCTGAAGGAAAGATATTAGCGTTTGCTGTTTGCGGCATTGAAACGACTAAAACCGATGCGAATGCTGAAATAATCAACACTTTTAAGACATATTTACTTTGTTTGATTGACATAACCCTTCCCCTCAATATTCAGTTATAGATGAGAAAACCACCTTAGCTTTGAGGTTAACGATAGCAAAATTTCCTATTCCGCACTGTTCGGTAACGCACATTGAATGTGCAGGTTTATGATGTTTTTTTAATGTGTTTTTTCCATCTCAGTGAATTTCACACCCTTTAGATTTTATCTTTTTCACCGTTAACATTGCCGACAACTCCGGCTGTTGCGATAAAACGCAGGGCATCTTCAACAGACAAATCTATTTCCAAGACATTTTTGCGCGACATAATGACTGTGTTGCCACCCATCTGATAACTAAATGGCAAAAATACGGCAATTTGGTCATTGGTAAGGAAGCTATTGGGATTCTCTTCAATATCCGAAACAGTAATAAAGCCTATTTGCTGGCCCTTACCCTGAGGCACATTGACCAACACGACTTGTTTAAATTTCCCTGTCTGTTTGCCGGAGAATAGGGAAGTAAAATCGCGGATTGCGCTATAAATGCTTTTGACAACTGGAATCTGAAACAATAGCTCTTCAAGCATATTGAACAGTCCACGGAAAGTTCGGGAATCCAGAAATCTTCCGAAAAAATATACGAGAGGAAGACATAACACAAACCCAAATCCCTTTATGTACCAACTATGAGGAAAGAAAAATTTGAAGATATTCCCCAGCGCGAACTCAGCAGTGGCTGCAAGCCAGATAAGCAAATAAAGCGTTAGGACAAGAGGGACAATGGCGATCAACCCCTTAAAAAAAGTTCTACTGACCCGTTTCATTTTTAATCCCGATAATTGATTCATACTCTAGATTACCTTCCTAAAAAGTGAGTCCAAATTCCCGACAGTAGCAAATGCTACTGTCGCCGTGTTTTTATAATCAGTGGAATGATGCGTCTATCTATGCTATTGGCGGGGTTGTCGACCAATCTTCCATGGCTTCATCGCCCGGACGGTCAACTTTAACCTTACCGCCTTCGGTTGAGGTTACCCAGCTTAACGGAATGTAATGGTGCAGCCCTGTTTTATCTTTGTTCAGCTTGATGGTATTTTTATCTACCATGTGGTCTACAACAGCAAATTGACCGTCTTCGGAACATACGACGGGCATTTCAGGTTTAATCTGGTCGCTATTAATCATGGTTTTCTCCGCTTGGCTCAGTGTGATGAGCAGGTTGAGTGATACTTCTTAGTAATGGGCAACAGGCAAGGCTTAGGAATACCGATGGTTATTTAAGTCTTGAGCCAACTTCTCGATTTATTCTTGACGAGAACCTTCACCGTTTATCCCACTAAATTCCTTGTCTCACCTTGGAATATACACGTCTCAATAAGGCGGGTCTGTGCGGCTACGCACATAGGGCAGGGTTGTTCGCCACAGATATGATAAGGCTTGATGTTGCTGCATAAATGGGCATAAAAAAGGCGGGTTTATTCACCCGCCGTTCTTTGCAATTCCTAAGCCGACAATTTTATTGTGCAGCTTTCAGATGGGTTACTGCTTCTTCGGCGGCTTTCTTCGCCAAGTCGGTATGACCCATCTTGCCGTGATCGATAGCATCAGTCAGGCTGGTGACACCAGCATCCAAATGTTCATCGGCAGTTTTGGCATGGGTTTTCGCTACTTCTGCATGTTTGGCGATACCTTTCCCATCGTCGGCTTTGACCGCGGCTTCTGCATGTTTGAGCGCTTCCGCCATGTGGCTTTCACCGGCATAAGCACCAAACGCGGCGAAAGCTAAAATGACGGCGGATAATAAGCCGGTGAGTTTCATGTTAGTAAGTTTCATATTTTTTCCTGTAAAATATAAGATATCTCATCGCTACCGGGTAGTTGGCTGCCTATTTTGACTTGCCAAAAAACTTCGGCAGTGTGGGTTTTATTTGTCTTTTTTGATATCTTCCTTGATATTGCCAACGCCTTTTTGTATCTTGCCGACATTCTTTTGTACAGTCCCTTCTGTTTCCAGTCCCTTGTCGTTCAGTATTTTGCCAGTGGCTTCCTTGACCTTACCTTTGGTTTCATCGACCGTGCCATCGACTTGGTCTTTATTCATATAAGGTTCATCCTGCTTTTCTTCGGCATAAGCGGACAAGGAGCATAAGGACAGAACAATTGCCGCTGATAAACCAGCGCGTTTCATGTTAGTAAATTTCATGTTTATTTCCCGTGTAATTGTTTTTGTAACTATCTTGTTGTCACCGTGCAGCCTGATAAATTTGTCTCGACTCGGCTGCACACTTCAGATAGTGGTACTAGTTGCCTTTCTTAATATCTTCTTCGATATTACCAACCCCTTTTTGTATCTTACCGACGTTCTTCTGGACATTCCCTTCTACTTCCAACCCTTTGTCATCCAATATTACACCAGCGGCTTCTTTGATCTTACCTTTGACTTCTTCGATTTTGCCTTTTACTTGATCTTTGTTCATGAGTATCTCCTGATAAGGTGTTAGCCATGACCAGATAGTCACAACCAAAGCGCGGATTGATGTTTCCCAACGCTTGGGTGAGAAGATACGCTCAAAATCAACCTTGGTCGGTGCGGTATCGAACAGATAGGGATAAATTCGTGGTTGCCAATTCCATAGTGGCTAATGTTTATGGAATATAAGCAGGTTTGAGACTGATCATCATAAATAATCAGTAGGTTTGATTTTTCACGCTATTGTAGGGGCAATCCCTTGAGTTGCCTAGGCAGCAGCACAAGGGCTTCCTCTACAATGCTCATACCATCCGGGTGATTGGTTGTATTTGTACAATGTATTGTGAACCAGCATAAAAAATACACAATACCCGAATCACAGCATCGAATAATACTAGGTGGTTTCGACAAAATGAGAATCAAGAAATGAAATAACATCTTCGCAATTAATCATATCTTTTGGTTCATCATGGATAAATGCTGCTAAGGCAGAGATAGCATGCCAGATTGAGCTTTCGTTGATAAAGCTGAAAGCCTCTAAAAATAGCTCTATCAGTTTCTGATTACGCCCTGCCTTGTGGGGTACAAGGCACTCCAAATATTCATTGATAACATTAACATCAGAACTGCCGCCATAGAAGCGTAGCACACTAAGATTAGCTAAATTGGCATTGAAAACCTTATCGTAGCGCGATGCCATAAATTTTGCCTCGGCCAGTGATCCCGTCAGCAAATTCATAATATCTGCTTCAAAGGCACATCGGTATTCTTCTTCTTGGGGTCGGGTAAAGCCTCTTGTAGCCTCGGCGAATGAGATGGGCAAACTCTGAATTAAATGACCACCTTCAACTGTTGCGGTGTAGTTACCGTACGAGCGCGGGAATCGATCTGCTTGCTGTTCAGATCTCTCCCTCTGTTTAAAAATGATATGAAAATACACCGCAGGTAATTGTTTTTGTTTGTTGCCAAGATAAATGGCTGCGGCACGTCCTGCCTGGTGATAGGCGATTCGTTTGTCAATTTCAATACACGGGTTTTGTTGGCAGCTATTGGCGGAGTGACTGTTTTTCATAGGGCTGAGTAGTTGTGTTTTATAATGACCTCGTTAAAAAGAAATGCGGATCGAACTAAAAATCCGCATTAGAGGGGTTGCTAAATCACATGGCGATGAACATCTACAAAATTAAGGTGTAGCCTACTAGCTTTTATCAGTTGTGTGGACGTGACGAATTGTCGTACCCAGAAATCGGAATAACTCTCATGAATCAAAATACATGAAAGCACCCAAAAAAGGATAATTCACCTAACTGATGAGCCAAGTCTCAATGTACAGTCGGGCTTGACTTAAAACTCTGTGTGCAGTCTAGTCGAAAAAGCAGCCGCAGTCTGTGCGTTTTCACACATAAGGTAACTTCTAGCTCTCCATCTGGGCATAAGTATCTACACAAGTATCTGCTCCTTCTCCCTTGAGGGAGAAGGTCGGGATGAGGGAGATATAAACAGTTGATTTTATTCTCCTCACCCCAACCCTCTCCAGCAAGAGAGGGGGCTAGATGGCTGTTATAAATTATTGATTGTAATGCAATAATCCCAGCCTTCTCTCCCACAGAGAGAAGGATCATTTTTGGGTTCTTAGAGATTCCATTAAGATTATTTGAGTTTCTTGTCAATAACATGGTCAAAATAAACTCCGTTGCGGCAATTTCGTACCTCCAACACGAAACCACAATGACTTGATCGCTTCCAATAACAGTAAACTAAAGAATCCAGCGACCGCGCAGACGGCAAGGTCATCCCCGTGCAAACGACCAAAA
>NZ_JBEBKJ010000019.1:0-45279 GCF_040079455.1 Methyloglobulus sp.
CACACTCAAAACTAGGCTGTCAAACCCCGTTGGAATTTGTGAGGGATTTTGATAGGAATGCCGCCTAAAAAAGTGTCCGGTTTTAGTTGACCATTACAGATTATCGTGCTGGCATTAAACTGGAAGACTTGAATGCGGCAATGGAAGAAGAGCGATATATCGACATTTTGCATACTTGTAAACTTTGTGTGGGTAAAAATATTGATGTTGAAATAAAAAACAACCTGATATCGGGGGAACTTATGTTTATAAATAGTCGCGGACATTACGTCTTGAACAATGCGGGGCAGTCATTTTTTTCAGCGTTGAAAGAGGGGTATGAAAGGGATAGTTAGCCTGTGGTTGAGCCGATAATCCCCGCTAACTTTATGTTGCTGGGTTTCGTACCTCAACGCAGCAAACAAAGTAGATTGTCGAAATTGCCCTGGATATGTAGCAATGGAGACGCAAAATATTGCGTTTCCACGTTTTAATAATTATGTCAGTAAATTAATGAGTATTTGTTCGTAGATGGCTGACAGCACTTCAAGATCGTTCAGATCAATATGTTCGTTGATTTTATGGATACTTTCATTAATCGGTCCAAGCTCGATGACTTGTGCGCCAGTTGGGGCGATAAAACGGCCATCTGACGTGCCGCCGCCCGTGTCGTCTTTGGTTTCATAGCCAGTGATGGTTTTGATAGCAGCATGGGCGGCTTCAATCAGTTCGCCACGTTTAGTCAGGAAGGGATTGCCGGACAAGCGCCATTGCATATCATAGCTAAATCCGTGTTTATCCAGAATAGCGTGAGTGCGTTGTTTGATGATGTGCTCATCTAATTCCGTGGAAAAACGTAGATTAAATTGTACTTCCACGTTGCCGGGGATGATGTTCTCCGCCCCCGTACCTGAATGAATATTGGAGACTTGCAAGCTGGTTGGTGGGAAGTTGTGATTGCCTTGATCCCAAACTTCTTCCGTTAATTCCTTTAACGCAGGAGCAAAATTATGGATGGGATTATTGGCAAGTTCAGGATAAGCGACATGACCTTGAATGCCTTGGATCGTTAGTTTGGCACATAGAGAACCACGTCGACCTACGCGAATTACATCGCCGATTTTTTTGTCACTGGACGGCTCACCGACTAAACACCAGTCAATTTTTTCGTGTCGGGCTTCCAAAACCTCCACAACTTTAACGACACCATTGGTGGCTATGCCTTCTTCATCGCTGGTCATCATTACCGCAATTGATCCTTGATGATGAGGATGCTTGGCAACAAAGCGTTCAATAGCGGTTACGAAGGCTGCAATACCGCCTTTCATATCAGCGGCACCACGACCGTATAGCTTGCCGTCACGGATAGTTGGTTCAAACGGCGGCGAAACCCAGGCATCCAAAGAGCCGGTCGGTACAACATCCGTATGTCCTAAGAATACGAACAACGGTTTTGCAGTTCCTTTACGTAGCCAGAGATTTTGCGTATCGACAAAATCAAGGCGTTCTTCACTAAACCCTAATGGTTTGAGGCGATCTGTCAGCACATCTTGACAGCCTTCATCCAGGGGAGTGACCGAAGGACGGCGGATAAGGTCTTTAAGGAGTTCCAGGGTGTTGCTCATGTTAACTTGGCTTGGTAGATGTCTGGTTTAAAACCGATCAAGAGTTCACTGCCGGTATCTAAGATAGGTCGTTTAATCAGGGTAGGAATTCCCAGCATAAGCTGCAAAGCTTTTTCTTCTGTGAGATCAGCTTGTTGCTCGGCACTCAGTTGCCGCCAACTGGTGCTGCTGCGGTTAAGCATGGTTTCCCAGCCCAAATCAGCAGCAAAATGTTGAAGCTGTTCTGCTGTTAATCCATCGGCACGATAATCGTGGAACTGATAAGCGATACCGTTATTGTCCAGCCAGCCACGCGCTTTTTTGACGGTATCGCAGTTTTTTATGCCATAAAGCACAGCCATAATTACAACTGGCTGTTCAGCAATTCGTCAATATCAGGCAGTTCTTTGTCGGATTTACAGCGAATTTTATACAGATCGACGAATTCCATAAAAGCTTGCTGTAAGTCTTCAAGAATTTCCTCCTCATTTTCCCGCTCATCTTCGGGAACTTCGCTTGATTCTAAATACTCTTGTTGCAGTGCGATTTCGCTGTTAAGGGCAAGGGTCGCGTAGATGATGGCATTGTTGCTTAGGTTTTGGCTCATATATTTCTCTAATTAGTTAATGGTTTTTTCTTCGGGTTCACAATATCCGATTGGTTTTTCAGCGCCATACCCAAACATCTCATCAAGCATTTTCCAAGCTCTTTTCCTTGCTCGTTCTGAAAGATGAGAAGCACGATCAAGATTGCCCGCAGCTATTTCTCTTTGGACAAGCGTTCCATGATGGTTCATGTGAATTAATGAATCAGCCCACTCGGTCAACTTATCTCTACTAATTTTTATCTCATCTGTCATCTCGAAATCATTGTCTAAATTTGTTGTTTAATCCCGCAACAATTCATTAATACCCGTTTTGCTACGTGTCCTTTCATCAACTTGCTTGATAATCACTGCACAATACAGGCTGTATTTGCCATCAGAAGAAGGCAGGTTGCCGGAGACGACGACTGAGCCGGCGGGAATGCGGCCATAAGTGACTTCACTCGTCATGCGGTTGAAGATTTTGGTGCTTTGCCCAATATAAACGCCCATTGAAATAACGCAACCGTCTTCAACGATAACGCCTTCGACGACTTCTGAACGTGCACCGATAAAGCAATTGTCTCCGATGATGGTCGGGCCTGCTTGCAAAGGTTCCAAAACCCCGCCGATACCGACACCGCCGGAAAGATGGACATTTTTGCCGATTTGAGCGCAAGAACCCACCGTCACCCAGGTATCCACCATCGTGCCGCTATCGACATACGCGCCGATATTGACATACGAAGGCATCAGGATTGCGCCGGGTGCAATATAAGAACCACGGCGAGCAACCGCATTAGGTACGACACGGACACCGGCTTTGGCGAAGTCTTCTTCAGAATAGTTAGAGAATTTACATTCGACCTTATCGTAATAACGGGTGTTGCCGCCGTCCATCAGGCGGTTTTCGTTGATGCGGAAAGATAGCAACACAGCTTTTTTCAGCCATTGGTTGGTTACCCAGTCGCCGTTGATTTTTTCGGCGACGCGGGCTTTGCCTGTATCGAGTAAGGTCAGGGCTTCATTTACCGCATTGCGGACTTCTGCGCTGGCATTGGTGGGTGTGATGTCGGCGCGTTGTTCAAAGGCGTTGTTGATGATGTTTTCTAGTTCAGTCATGGTTGTTACTTTTAGTTTAAGGTGTTGATGAAATTTTTGATTCGATGTGCGGCTTCGACACAGTCAGCTAATGGCGCAACCAATGCTATACGAACGTAATTTTGACCAGGGTTAATATTAGCGAATTCACGGGATAAGTAACTGCCGGGTAAAACCGTAATGTTTTCTTTAGCAAAAAGTTGTTGGGCGAATTCGGTATCGGCAGTTGCTCCAGACAACTTGCTGTACTCTCTCTGACCTTGTAGGTCGTCAGATAAGTTTGTCTTTAGCCATATATAAAAGCTGGCCTCTGGTTTACTAATATCGCAGACATTGCTAAGTATGTCGATAAAAGCAGCGAATTTGGCACGGTACAATTCGCGATTTTCGATAACGTGGGCTTCATCCTGCCAAGCACGAATACTGGCATGTTGCGTGGGCAATGGCATGGCGCAGCCCTGATACGTACGATATTGAAAATAAGACTGTAAAATTTCCGCATCACCCGCAACAAAGCCAGAACGCAAGCCCGGCGCATTAGACCGCTTGGATAAGCTATGGAAAACCAAGCAACGTTTGAACGCGGTATTGCCCATTGCACAAGCGGTTTGCAGCAAGCCCACGGGCGGCTTGTCTTCGTCATCATAAAGTTCGCTGTAACATTCATCCGAGGCGATGATGAAATCGTATTTTTCAGCCAGCCGAACTAGCTTTTCCTGGTTTACTTGTGGCATGACAGCACCGCTAGGATTGCCTGGGGAACAAATATAAATTAACTGGCAACGCAGCCATATTTCTTCCGGTACGGAGTCAAAATCAGGCAGATAACCGGAAGATTCGGTGGTGTTCAGAAAGTAAGGTACTGCTCCCGACAATAATGCCGCGCCTTCATAAATCTGGTAGAAAGGGTTCGGCATGATGATTATAGGCTTTGCTGAAGCATCAACCACACACTGCGCTATCGAAAACAAGGCTTCGCGTGTGCCACTTACGGGCAAAATCTGGGTTTCGGGATCAATCACCTCACGCGGGATTTTGAAACGAAAACTCAACCAATCGGCAATGGCCTGCCTTAATGCGGGAATGCCTTTGGTGGTTGGGTAAGTACCAAGTCCTTTGATGTGTTCAAAGAGCGCATCCTGGATAAATGCTGGGGTTGGGTGCGTTGGCTCACCGATGGATAAGCTGATGTGCGCTTTGTCTTTCGGCGCAGTTATACCCTGCTTAAGTCGAGCCAGTTTTTCAAAGGGATACGGGTGGCAAAGTGCTAAACCTGGATTCATTTCAGATACAGTGCGGTTGTTTACCCATAGCTTGAGCTTGTTGATACAGCCCCATTGCTTGCTGCATATGCTGTTCCAAGTCTTGGATGCGGGTAGCGTGCGAGGGATGGGTGGACATGAATTCCACCGTTTGCTTCCCTTGAGTAGCTTGTGCCATTTTCTGCCATAACGAGACGCTAAACCGTGGATCAAAACCCGCTTTAGCCATCAAATCTACGCCAATTATATCGGCTTCGCTTTCCTGAGTACGACCATAAGGTTTAAGTACGCCATATTCCGCACCGACTCCCAACAGCCCGAAACCGAGCTGACCCAAAGGGGATGACGGCATCGCGAGGGCTTGCAAAATGTTCAGTCCTTGGCTCATCGCCATTTCTTGTGAAGCCCGTTCATTGCTATGCTTAGCCATTACGTGGCCGATTTCATGACCAATAACAGCAGCCAATTGCTCCTGATTATCGACCAATTGCAGCATTCCGGTATGCACGCCGATTTTATTGCCGGGCAGCGCGAAGGCATTCGGGCTGGTGTCCTCAAATACCACGACTTCCCAACTGCCGCCCACTATCCGCGTGATGGCGTTTGCAATACAAGTGGTTGCTTGATTATATTGGCTGTTATAGCTGAGTTTTTTATCTCTTTTTAAGGTATCAAATGCCTGTAAACCCATCTGGTTGATTTGCGTGTCAGGCATGAAAATGAACTGGCTTCTGCCAGTAGGGCTAGTAGCGCAAGCAGTGAGTGCTAACGTAGTTGCCAGAATAGGAAGTATTTTTTTGATCATAAGAACGCCCTATAGATGTTAACAGTGACGATTATTTTAACGTAACTTGGTGTATACAAGCTAAAAATGTACAGGGGTAAGAGGACTAGCGGTTCAAGGATAATGCTCCAAGCATAGATGTTCATAAAAAGACTATAATATGTGCCTTAATTAAAATCATTTTTCGACGGATGGTGTGGCCTCGTCTCGCTTATCACAGGCTAGATACTTGCCAAAAGACCACCAAGATCGAATTCAAAATATCCAAGCTTGCTCAGCGTATATGTGATGCAAGCTTGGGCAATGAAGCAAGGTCTTGTCGGTTCAATACTGGTTGATTCCAATCATAAACTTCCTTTAATGTTCTGTTTGCAGTTGACTAACTCAAAATAATTGAAGATAGAGCATTAAGCGAATTGCAAATTTCTTGTAGTTTTCGCGCGAAATCACTATTGCTCTTCAAATAGCAACTCAGCGGCAATTTATAATTTAACCAACACCTCCCCTCGCCCCATTTCCGACATATCACCCGCATAACGTTGGACTCGGCTGAATGCGACGATTGGATCGGAAAATTTAGAGTTACTACTTTTAAATGACGCAAATAATAATGGCAGAAAACCCAGCGTATGCGCCCCGCAGTCATTAAAACTGGCTGGTAGTTGAGGTTTATTCCATAGTAATAACGTACCGCGACGCATGGCATAACCTAAATATCGCCCCGTGTTACCCATGACGGCAATGGTTCCTGCTGTCATACGCGAACCGCAATAATCACCTGCATTGCCTTCAATTAGGATAGTACCGCGCCGCATGTGATCTCCTGCGCGTTCACCGACATTGCCTTTAACGAGAATAGTGCCACCCTTCATGCCCATCTTGTTGCCAGGAAGCGCAGCACCGAGAAAATCGCCGACACTGCCGGAAATTTCCAGATAGCCTTTTTTCATTTCGCAAGCGGCATATAATCCTACATTGCCGGAAACTTTTATTTCGCCGGATTTCATGCCCATGCCGAGATAAGCCCCCACATCGCCGTTTACGGTAATACTACCGCCATTCAATTCTTTACCGATAAAATCCAGTTTGTCATAGCTGTTGTTTATGACAATAGTCTGCGTATCGTCACCTGAAATAGTGAACAAATCACCTGCTGGAATTTGTTGTTTGCCACATTGCAAAGCTATCGCAGCGATTTCATTTGCCGTTTTGCCTAATAAGTTAAGAGGCACTAAAGGTGACATATCAACACGTTGCTTGGGCTGGATTTTCAATGTAAAAGTCAATGCACTCATGCCATAATCTCCTGCAAATGGAAGTGGAAAGGTCCCAGCTTACCACCATAATTTCCGGCACTAATGCGTTTAATACCGTTGGCTGCGCCTAGGTTACAAACAGCTTGAATACCTGCTCGCATGGCTTTATCAATATCTTCTTTGCTTAAACCATCAATCACAATTTCCATAACTGCTTCGATGTCAGGCGAAAGTTCGGTTTTGGTCGCACCTTTTAAGGTCGGGCAAAAAGCATCGTTGGTTGAGGCGTTTAATGTGGTGTATTTGGAACCCACTTTGGAACCTGATCGCACCACACCCCCTGGAAACGGCATAATCACATTGGGTATTTTGTTCATAACCTCTATCGCAGCTTCACACGCCGTTAACACTTGCGCTTGAGATTGCCCCAACACCAAGAAGTTACCACCGCCAATGGCTTCAACTTGCCCTGTGGTAGCTTCAGTTAAGAATTCGCCATCCATTACCGGCACACGCCAATACCGCTTTCCAGCGATAACTTTAGCAATCTGAAACCCATCGCCAAAGTAACGCAAGTTTTTACCGAGCGGAATTTTAGTAGCGCTCTCAATTCCGGCAAACAAAGCCGAAGTTGGAGAGGTCAGCACGCACTGCCCAGCCCTGGTTTCTAACTGTTTAGCCAAGCCTTTGCCGCCCATAGCAAAAATCATGACTGCCACACCTGGACGACCATCTGGCGTTTCTGAAGAATCCAGAATCCTGTCAATACCTGCTTCGCAGCCACACATGATTACTGACGTGGCAAAACCCGTCATGGTTTGGGCGGCAATCATCGCCCATTTCTCATTAATGGCTGTGATAATCGCCCGGGTTGCTTTCATAGGAAAAGCTTCGGCAAAAGTTGCGTCGATAGTTACGCCGTTGATAATCATATTGTTATGCTCACACCTTATATTTTTTATTCATTTACTAACAATTGCATAATAGGGATCTCTAATAATCCCCTCTCCCTCTGGGAGAGGGCTAGGGTGAGGGAAATAACCACTTGATTTTAAAGCCCTCATCCCAACCTTCTCCCAAAAAGGGAGAAGGAGCTTTTTGAATTATTAGAGGTTACCTAATGTATTTGTGGCAACAGAATCTTATTCTGAAATTTTATGATTCCAATATTGAAGCATGGAAACGAAAATTTGTGCGCCTAATCGACACTAAAAAGTGGGATTTCTAGCTACCCCCTCCCTAAATGTTAGTTATAGCCTGTTAGCTCTTAGAACCCCATCATAATCAATTGCCGACCTGATGAGTTACGCTTTGCCCTACCCAATCTATCCAACTTACAAGTCGCTCCATTGATCCACTTCATCCTCCGTACGGACGTACAGTCCACCCAAGCTATGGTTTACTTAAATAGGTGGCTTGTGCAGTTTTTGTGTTGAGCAGGCTCGACCACCCGTTCTATTATGCTACTTGGAATAAGGAAATCAAGGAATCTCTGATTCAAGATAAGGATGAACGAGTAACTCGTTGATTATGTTTGTTTGAGTCCTTCAGCGCACGCAGGGAAGCCATGTCGAACCATAAGCAGAATCAACTGCTTATGCCCTTCATTCTAATCTGTGATGGTCAACTAAAACTGGACGCTTCTTCACTTGCTTCAATCGCTTTACACAAATATCGCTCCATATGAGGTCATGTTGGGCCTCCCTTATTGTCCAAGTAGTACTATGTTCGTTGATATAAGCTAACAGTTTGTAATTGCATAGCAGGTAGTCCGTGTATAACTCTAGCTTTTCTTTTTCGATCCCAAAATGATATGCCTTTTGGTAGTGGGTTCGTAACATCAGTTAAGACGGTATGTCGCTCATCTTCATTAATGGCACGAGTGGTGTTTGGCTGCGTCTATTCGGGATTCATCAGGAAAATACGTGGGCAAGGCTTTATGAAGGATTGATTTAAAATTGTAACCGGATTCGGTGCGTACTAAACCCTTGTCCAACATCATCACACCCATAATAATCAAAACGATGGCCGATACCCGCATAAAGTAGTGTGTGGCAGCACTCGATAGTTTCCGCGCCAACCAGCCAAAACTCAGTAAGGCGGGTAATGTACCCAAGCCAAACAAGGTTAACATGGTTGCGCCTTCAAGCGGATTGCCATTGCCTGCTGCCAGAACATACATCGCTTGTAAGGGGCCGCAACCCAGTAAAAATCCGGAGAAAAAACCGATGAAAAAAGGGCTGCCCGATTGCCGCCGCTTCGCCATCGCAAAACGTGTCATTGCTTCAGGCTGTTTGATGCGGATATGTTTTAATGGGGACAAGATATTCAGCATATTCAGGCCGAATAACATCAAAAACAATCCCGCAACAATGGCGCTAACCCCGCTCATAAAAGGCGTGATGGTGAATAGTGAACCCAAAATCCCAAACAGCGCCCCAAAAAGGGCATAAGACAAGGTTTTGCCTGCACCGTAAAGAAGGTGAGACCGGTAAGCCGGACGGCCTTGCTCCACATCTTTTATAGTATATGAAAGCACGAAATTACCGCACATGCCTATGCAATGCAGCCCGGAAATCAGCCCAACGACAAATATCATCCCATTACCGGTGTGTGAATTGATCTCAGGCATGCTAACGCGCTGCCATAATTCTCTGGAAAACAGCATTAACAGGATCACGCCGCCTACAAAAAGCATCGTCAGCCCAAGCTTAAGGACACACTGCTTTTTGGAGGTGTTAGAAGGCAACTTGATCGCGTAACCCTTGGCGGCGATGAGACGGCCAATTTCTGTCAAACTGGTTTTTGAGGTATCAAAACACACATTAACGTTAGCGTGGGCATAGTCTGCCTGAACTTGATAAATCCCCGGCATATGGCTCAGTGTTTCTTCAATAATGGTTTCGCAACCAGTACACTGCATGCCGTTAATGGTTACTTGTCTACAAATATTCATGATTTATCTCCTAAGTTATTGACTATCTCTAGTTGCCAACAAGGGTCGATACCGCTTGATCCTTGTCCTTAAAATCCATAACTCCAACTAACGGCCAAGCCGTAATCACGATCAAGTTGGTAACCGTTGTAATCAGTGTGAACAGGTTGTAACCATTCAAACTTTAAGGTGTTGCCTTGGAATGCGCCACTTGGAATGGTGACGTTAACGCCCAGGCCTAAATCGACAAACTGGCCGCCATAGTTAGCGGGGAAGTCGAAGGGACCAATGTGTTGGAGGACAAAAGGAAGTCCCGTATTACTATCAATTTCTGTTGAAGCAGGATAAGCGCCATGAACCTTGCCTTGCGAGGTGTACACGCCGCGTACCGTGGTCGCCAGCCAGTTTGTCCAATGATAGCCGCCCCAGACGCTACCCTGGAAAATGTCGCCGAAAGCAAAACCTGATTCGTTATGGTCTTCCAGCCGCACCGTCCCTGTGGCTTGTGCGCCCCAGAGAAATTCGTCCACCTCGCCCATGTACGTCAGGCTGGGTTTAAAATCCCAGGTACCGCTGCCCAGTTGCATCCCGTAATGGATGCGCTGGTTATCGACGGGAGTGACCAGGGTTTTGCGTAAGTTAATATCGGCATCGCCCGTGGGCGCGGTACCGCCAAAACTTAAGGTAAGGTGATGGTGGGGCTTATCAAACACTTTAAACAAAGCATATATCCCCAGGACGCCGACGCCCCCAGTTTGGTGGGCATGCCCCGTCGGATGATCGCCGTGTATTGTGTTAAAATGCACGTTCGGGTTGGCAGTCATGGTCATCTCCATGTCTGCCCACTGCGGCATCAGCATCAGGGTGAGCCAATCGGTCGGGGCGACCATCAAGTCCAGCATGTGCATGTTCATCGCCATAAAGTTGGGCGTGACCGCGCACCCTCTGCCACCGCAACCGTCCGCACGCACGGTGTTGATACTGGCAGGATGGCTACCCAGCATCACATCACCAGACTGTTCGCTGCGCATATAACGGTAACCCACCATAAAATCGCCGGATTTCGGCAAGGCATGATCAAACATCACACCAGCGGGCGAATTGGAATGATTATGTTGATGATGTCCACCATGCCCATCATTACCGCTACCTCTCGTATTCAACGCACCCAGATTAACCTTGAGCGCGGCATTCGCCACCCAGTAATCATAATCGGCAAAAGCCTGTTCGCCACCGCCACCCAGCTTGAGGCTACCCTGATGAGTGTAATATTCAAAGCCGGTTTCCAGGCTGATCCCTTTGGCGAATTGTTTATTCACCGTCACCCCGCCGCTTAAAGTGCCAAACCCTGATAAGCGCTGATCGCTGGAGAAGTATTTTGGAAAGGTACGGAGCATTTTGCCGCTAATTGGTTCGCCAGCACGGTCTAAAACACCTTCAAACACTTGAAAGATACCTCTGGTATAAAAATCCGCCGCTGATTGCGAGTAATAGCGGATACGCGGGGTCACCGTCCAGCCTGCACCCAAAGGTTGCACCCAGTCGGCTTCAAAAGTGTGGGCATTGATGCTCCAGTCGTCATGGGCAAAATGGTAGTCGAAATGCAGGGCGGCATTTAAAGGCTCGATAAACTGGTCATACCCCAGATGCCAGTTAAACAGGTTGCGTTCATCGGGGCGAACTTCAATATACCCAAGAACGCCTGCAGGGCCTTCAAGATTGGTAAGGACAAATTCCTGGCCAGGCTTGAAATTGACGAAGTGGGCGTAGACTACTTTATAAGGGTTTGCCAGATAACCGGTGCTACGGGTATAGCCTAGGTCTAAGGAAAGGAGGGAATTTTTACCCAATACTTGAGTTAGTCCCAGTTGGCTGCCCCAATCCTCACGGTTGCCGTGCAAAATAGAGTTTGTCCGTAATATTTCTCTATTTTTATCGGCAGCATAGGTACTTTCGATATACCCGACGGGGACGGTTGGCACAACCGGTTTAACGACAATATTGCCAGCATTGTCGAAATCTGCCGAGGAATTATAGTAAGGGCTTGGGTCGTAGAAATTTCGTGCATCCGGATCTATTGTGGCAAACGTATCACTGTTAGTGTAACTGACCCCCCAGTTGACGGTAGTCTGCTTCTGGTTGAAATCAAAGCGCCCACCCAGGTTGGCAAAGCGGGATTCGTAATCATTTTCTACCGAGATACCGCCGCCAATGTCCAGCACCGCCTCGTCCCATTCATAACTCAACTTGAAATCGCCTTGTTTTCGGGTCTCAGGGGATGCTGTAGACATTACATGGGTGAGCTGGTTATTTCGCAGGGCAGGAACTGAATTAGCTGAGCCAAGGTCGGGTTATTAACAAGAGAATAAAAATTAAGGTTCCTGTCGATAAAAACATTCTGCACTTGTTGCGGAGCGGCATAGGGCGATGCCCCGACAGCTATAAAATTGCCTTTGCTGTCTTTAACGCCTCTGGGGTTAGATACTCCATAAACAGCCGGTGCAGTCCCGAAGGGCGTGGCACCAGACCAAGTGTCCTGGGTGTAATTGAAGGCAAACTTGATACGGTCAGTTAGGGTAAACCGCCCGCTACCGTGGATACTGTCAACTTCAATTGGATTGAGGTTTTGCGGCAACTTTGACGCTTGCAGCACACTTGGTTCCGGCGTTTCGACCAGTCCATAAATAGCCCGCTTGCCTTCCTGGTAATGGCTGTATTGGAAATCCACGCTGTCTTCGTCTGCTGCTTGTGCAGGGCTATACAGTAAGCCGGGCAAGATCAGTGCGGCGGATGATAAGGCGGCGAGCGGTGCAAGTACGGAAGCCGGATGGCTTTTTTGTTTGTTTGTGTAATTAGGTTTTTTATTTTTATTATCCATAACGATCTCAGTAGTTAAGAGAAGGCGGTTGCAAGGTTAAAATTAAGGTATCTCTGATTAAGTCCTTCGACTGGCTCAGGACGAACGGCCAGTATGGATAACGCCTGTTTACGCAATTCGGCGAATTGATCATCGTGTAATAGCTGCGCCATTTGTAGCACTACACTTTGTCCATTTTGCTTTCTCGTCCGAAACGCGAACCTAATATCCAGATTTCTTCCGCTTGGCCGCTTGTTATGATGGACAAAGGTGTTTGATGATTTAGCTGCGTTTAGCTTAGCCAAACCAGATTGCGGATTGCGGCATACTCGATCTATCCGCGAACCCAGCAGACATTCCATGACGTACCTGACATTTGCACCGACACAAGTAAAGGTTACGGTGCTGGGTAAGACGGAATAATGGATGACTGCTCCAGTCTTATCAGCGATTGCTTTCGGTATTTGCCCTAACGGCGCATACCTAGCCCCAAGCCTTATAGCGGTTGTGGCTTGTTTGGATAAGGTGATCTGGATGCTGGAAGATTGGCTTGCTTGTACGACATTGCTTACATTGTCTGCGCTGGCAAATGCACGGACGGCTACCAGCAACATCAGGCTGGAAAAAACGATCGGCAGAGCTAACGTCAGAGGTGTATTCATCAATAAACGATTTTGTCGGTTATTAGTGTCACTAAAAAACAACTCGGCACTCTAAATACGTATGCACTCAGACTGTTTGTTTTTATAGGTTTAGGACGGCGACTGACTATCTCTACACTTCGTTGTCGGTGCTTTCATTCCCTTATCCTGTCGGATGGGCTTTAAAAATCGACTTTTGAAGGCATACCAGCACTGGATGTCCGATACTTCTTCTCAAACAAAAATCGGGTGTAATTAGCAACTGACCCCAAGATCTTAATTCGATGCCATTTTCTTAGCACTTACTTTGTCAAGAGCTATTGACCATAAAAAAATTATTAATCAATATGTTGTAATAATTCCGTGTAAAACACGGTACGCTACAAAATGGTAGTTTTACTTCTTTAAATCAATAAAAACCACTAACTTATTTTGCAGCGGTACATCCTGAAAAAGATGCGGACTAAGAGCGTATATTTCTATAAACCCTCAATCCGCATTAGAACTCGAGGGGCAACTTAGTAAGATATGAACACTCGCAGAAGTCGCATATAGCCTAACAGCTTTTCCCTGCCTTTGGAATGCGGCAAATTGTCGCACCCATGCAGCCAAATATAATCATTAATAATCAAACATTTAACCTATATAGCAACACCGTTCGTGAGAAAATTTTGGCAAGAGGGGATACCTGCGACTTAAATGCAAGAGAGCTTTGGGCTATCAGTAAAACCTTTGTGTGAACCAAGATAATGAATCGATATTGATATTAGGTACACAAGCGCGTTTGTACAAAAGTTTTGTTTAGTATCGTATAGATAGGGTACTTACATTAAGACCTTCTTACTGTTGTGAGTTACAATTATACTGGCTCACAAGATTAAAGGATTCAAAGTACAAATTGGCAAATGTCAACCTTGAAACGTTGTTGTTTTTGCGTACGCAAGCAATCGATAATAGCCATTAAACTCATTTACTAGCACACCGAATATAAACTTTGTATAACGAATACTTTCATTTTAGCGAGCTGCCGTTTTCGATAGCGCCAGACCCGCATTTCATGTTTATGAGTACCCGTCATCAAGAAGGGTTAGCACACCTGTTGTACGGCATTAATTACGGCGGCGGCTTTGTCGCCTTAACGGGCGAAGTCGGCACGGGTAAAACCACATTGTGCCACTGTTTATTGCAGCAACTGCCAAAACACATTGATATTGCCCTCATCCTAAATCCCATGCTCAATGCCACCGAATTATTGGCGACCATTTGTGATGAATTAAAGATTATTTACGACCCAAACTGGCACACATTAAAAACCCTCATTGATGCCTTAAATCTGCATTTACTCACCGCCTATGCCAGTGGTAGGCGCACGGTGATCGTCATTGACGAAGCCCAAAACCTAAGCATGGACGTGTTAGAACAAATCAGGTTGCTGACCAACCTTGAAACCAGCAAAACAAAGTTACTGCAAATCATTCTGGTCGGACAACCTGAACTGAAAGATTTATTAAACCAGTCCGAACTGCGCCAACTAAATCAGCGGATTACCGCCCGCTATCATCTACTACCACTCTCACTGGATGAAACCCGCACGTACATTCGCCATCGGCTCATGGTTTGCAAAGGTGATCCCTATCTTTTTACAGAGAGTGCCATCAATAAAATCTTTCAACTCTCCAAAGGCATTCCTCGTGTCATCAACATTATTTGTCATTGCGCCTTATTGGGAGCCTACTCAACTGATACGCGCATCATCACTCCGCCTATCATCAAACGCGCGGCCAAAGAAACACTGGGGGTTAACGACACACCATCACGGTTAAAACCTTTGTTAGCCATATTGGCATTAAGTTGTCTTGCTGCGAGGCTATTTTATGTATACGGTGACATAACATACCCAACACCACCCAAATCTAAGACGATTTTATCCGGCAAGTTTCCTGAAAAAGCGGCTCAAAAACAACCAATACCCGTCAAGGTTTCACCAACTATTGCCACGCATGAACCTGTCATTGAAACAAAGCCCTTTAGCTCATGGTTAGATAATCCAGATCTTACCTTGAATACAGGATTAACTAACGCCCTTAAACTTTGGGGCAAAGAAATACCAGCTAATCAGCAAGTAGACTGTAATTACGCACAAAAAACAGGTTTGTTGTGCCTGTTCGACAGAAGTAACTGGAAAGACCTAATCGCATTCAATCGCCCAGTCGTGTTGGAGTTTTCTTTATCTCCAGATACCAAACGCTATGCGTTACTAACAGCCATAAAGGATGGTCAACCTACCCTGAGCTTCGACCACAACGTGACATTTCCGTTAGCCGATGTACTGAGCTTTTGGGATGGGTATTACGTATTACTCTGGCAATCACCTGCTCCCACAATGAAGGCGATTTATCCTGGGCAATCATCTGCAAACGTATTATGGTTACGTCAACAGTTGACGGCAGTTGACGGCATAAACCAGGAAATCCAATACCCCCAGTTTTTTGATGTAAGCCTGAAAGCACGAGTCATTAATTTCCAACAAGCACATCATCTTACCCCAGATGGTAAAGTGGGTATTCAGACTATTTTTCATCTTGATAATGCAACCGGCGCAAAGGGTTCGCCACACCTAAAACAGGACTGATTCGCACTATGTCATATATTCTCGACGCTCTCCGAAAATCTGAACAGCAAAGGCAAACCATCCAGCCTGATACTGTTACGGACAGAATACTGATTAACCAACCACAACCCAAACAAAAACGGCCAAAGTGGATAGTTGCACTCGTTATCGGCAACTTGCTGGTTATCGCCTATTTTGTCTGGTTTTTTACCCATAAAGCTCCTATGGAACAGCAGTTTAAGGTAGTAGCGGACAATTCAGAAAAACAGCTTTTACCACTGCCTGTTACGCAGCCACAGAATAGGATTAACGAAGAACCCAATCAATCGTTACCTAAACCGCCAGAACCAGCATCGACCTCTATTGCCCAATGGGTTGAAGCAAAAAAAGAAGCAAAAAAAATGGCCGATATTCAACGCACAAATAAACAACTTTCAGAAAAAAAACCGCTTCCCGTCAAAAAGGAGCTTTCTATTCATAAACTAACGACAGCTCCCAAGCCTGAAATGTTAGAAACGATAGCGGAAAAACCAGCAACCCTACCACCGAAGCAAGGTATAGTCGCCGTAGATGAATTGCCTTATGAAATCCGTAACAACTTACCTAACCTGAACATCAACGTGTTCAGCTATGCTAACCAGCCTGAAGATCGTTTTGTGATTATCGACATGGTTAAATACCGAACTGGGCAGCTCATCAAAGGCTCGGTAAAGCTCAAAGAAATTCTTCCTAACAGCATTGTCTTGCAGTATGGCAGCAGCACGTTCAGAATTGAAAGGCCTTGAGTCCTCTCTGGCTATATGGAAAAACCATCAACCAAAAAAATTATTGCAATGAGTGCCGCGTTATCGTGCTTGGCGGCGGGATTAGAGAGCATTGCAAGTCTTGCTATAAAAAATAAAATGGAAAGGCTGGCGGGAAAATTCCCGCCAGCACATTAATTTTTAAGGAGGTGTCGTCATGGTTGGCGAACAAAGTGTCGTTATGCTGATTCGAAAACGCCTTATTGTTCGGTTCTCAATAAAAACGATAATAGCCAAGCCATGACCCGCCCTATCAAGATTAAATAACCTCTTACTCATTTAATTGAAGACCTAAGGAACTCTGACCAAAGTATTTCCGCAGGTATAAGTATAAGGGGCTACGCCTCTGGAATAAGTGGATAAAACAATTTGACTTCCGTCGGTTTTAGCACCGACGGCATAGCTTGCGTAATAATAACTACAACTACCTATGGCAAAAGTTATACCATTAGTCAGTCCCCAGGTTTGGGTTGCAACGTCGCTATATAAGTTGGCTTTTTTTGCGGTTAATTCTGCAAAATATGGATGACCAGCTGAAATAGTGCCATTTGCCACAGACAATTCGTTAACTGCCGTACCTCTGGTGCATTTAAAAAAGCTTTGGACACGACCGTTCGTCAACGTGATATTATTGACTTTGCAAGTATCCGTGCTGCCAGTGACCTTATAATTTCCGGGAACTATGACCTTGGTGGTAATAACTGGTGAAGGTGTCGCCAGGACATTGGCTGTCGAACTAATAATTCCCCCAGCATTTACATTAAGGTCTATGATGACATCAAAATATCTGACCTTGCCTGTGCTATCTGTGGTTGGTACGCTGAATGCGCGTACGGTATCTCTTAGAGCATAACTTGCGCTTTTTTCAAGCATGATAGCCGGAATAGCTGCCTGAGCCAAGGCAGGCAGGATTGCCCCCGCCATTAATACGATTGCTACAATTTTCTTGGTATTGTTTTTCATTGCTTTTCCCCATGATTATTTGTGTCAGAATTTAGGTGCTGCCACGTCACCTTTACGCCGAACTTCTGCAATATCTTGATAGATAATTTTTTGGTTAGCATGAACCATGTTTTAAATCAAATCAATTTTTTTTAGATTTAAAACTATTGCCCGGCGGGGACATGAAACACGGAATGTTTCTTCGCCAGAAACAAATAAAAAGTAGGCACGACGAATAAGGTAAATAGCGTACCCACAACCTAAGCCACCTGCGATAACCAGGCCGATGTCGAAACGGCTGGCTTGCTCCTGGGCCAGATGCCATGAGCAGGGGAAGCATCGCTACAATCATCGCTACGGCAGTCATCAGGATAGGTCTTAACCGGATAGCGGAAGCCTGCTCGATAGCTTCTTGCTTGCTTAATCCCTCCTTGATTTGTAACTGATTGGCGAATTCTACAATCAGGATGCCGTTTTTGCCGCCAATAATCAATAACGTGGTGAAACTGGACACATAAAGGCAAATAAAATGGCCGATATTCAACGCACAAATAAACAACTTTCAGAAAAAAAACCGCTTCCCGTCAAAAAAGAGCTTTCTATTCATAAACTAACGACAGCTCCCAAGCCTGAAATGTTAGAAACGATAGCGGAAAAACCAGCAACCCTACCACCGAAGCAAGGTATAGTCGCCGTAGATGAATTGCCTTATGAAATCCGTAACAACTTACCTAACCTGAACATCAACGTGTTCAGCTATGCTAACCAGCCTGAAGATCGTTTTGTGATTATCGACATGGTTAAATACCGAACTGGGCAGCTCATCAAAGGCTCGGTAAAGCTCAAAGAAATCCTTCCTAACAGCATTATCTTGCAGTATGGCAGCAGCACGTTCAGAATTGAAAGGCCTTGAGTCCTCTCCCACTGGGAGAGGACATTTGCCGTTTGAAGAAGAGATTAGGAAGAGCAAAGCTTTCCTAAAGTTAGGCGCATAAAAACCAGACTTTCCCTGGTCTTTATTGTTGGATGGTTAGGGTAGATACCTTACGCGTGTCGTTACCCAATCCAGAGAAAAATCGCGCGCCGTCGAACTGGAAACATTAGTTAAACGGACTCTGAAGTTACTGTTTGTCAGTTCAGTATCAAACCAAGTACGCCCCCATGTATCAATGGGAGCACCCAAAATATAAGTTTTACTGCCTGTAGCCAATGTTCCTGTAGCTTTAGCAGTAGTCCAACTAATACCGCCGTTCCAGGATAGCTCAACGCAAACTTTCGGCGTTCCTGCTGTGCTATCGGCCTTAGCATTTAGACGAACCTCAACACCTTTTATAACAGCTCCGGCTGGAACGTTAATACCGAAGTTGAGGTATTGATGTTTATCTTTACCACTATTAGTGCAGGTGGTGTTAGTGTTCGTACCACTGTTAGTATCAACCGCAAAGAGACCATTCAGGCTATAGGCATTAGTGGGGTTGGCGCCATAACCGTTATTGTCGCCAGCACCTGTGGTAACAGCTACATGTGCGCCGGGGCTAAAAAACCCTGTCGTGGTCACATCACAGTATTGAGCTTGTTTGCCTATCGAACTATAGGGGCAAGCAGCTTGGGTCAAAAGATACAAGATAGCACTCCGGTTGCGAGCTGTTTCGGCTGGGATTACTTCATCAGCCGGATAAAAACCCCCAAGTGCGGCAGTTGCTGGATACATTTCAAATGTATAGTTTAGAATGCCATGCACACCATAAAGCCAATCGTTTATAGTTCCGTCAGTAAGATAAAGATCGCTTGCTTGCTCAGGTGTATAACCGTTAGTTGCAGCCATACTAACCCCCATGGCAGCTAAGGTATTGCGGTCATCTAAAGTCATATCAGCGGGCACATCGGTCGTTGTATAGCCATAAGGCCAAAGAATTAACTCACTATAGGTATGAAAATCAATCGCGACAGAAATTTGCTGTTTCCCATTGATGACCCGACTGTTAACAAAATTGCGAACCACCGTGGTTTCAGGTGCTGAAAATGCCGATGAGCCTCGGTACGTTTCACTGCTTGTGACACTGCTGCTACCACCGCAACATCCCCAAAGATAATCCCAGTTACGATTTAAATCAGTGCCGACAAATGCAGAACCCGCATTAATTTGGCGATTTTTGCGCCAAGATTGATACGTACCTGTGGCGATGTCATATTCTCCACCATCGGGATTCATATCAAACACCATCCATATTTCACGGCTATTCACCAAAGCAGTGATTTGAGTATCAACACTGTATTCATCAGTCAGCATTTTCAAGGTGTATAAGGCCTGTTCGACCGTCAAATGCTCCCGTGCGTGTTGATGATGGGTAAACAATACTTCCGGTTCATCTTCGTCACTTGCCACATTATCAGAGATTTTACCCCCCCAAATAGTGCGCCCTTCTTGGCTTACACCCATGTTTATTAACTGAAAAATATCTGGATGGTCGATAGCCGCTTGCTGGAGTTCCGCAACCATTTCGGCGTAATCGTGAAAAGCCGAGTCGGCAACGGGAAAAGCCAACGCCCTAGCTTCCGAGAAAGTAGGTAACTCAGGCGTTAACCCCAAGGCTGTAATCGCACGCTTTTCCTTTGGTGTTGCTTCAACCAAGATATAATCGTGCCCAACTTCTAAAATTAAAGCTCCAGTACGAGAAACCCTGGTTCGTGTGTCTACATCGAAAACTTTATGAATCATGTAGACCGAGGATGCTTTTTGATCAGCGTAGCTATGGCTAGACCATGAAAGCGTTGTCAGCATTAAAAACAGCATTGCATACAGCGATGAATGACTAGATCGACTAAACATTTTCATTTTTTCTATTCCTTAAACTTTATTAAGACCCTATAAGCCTAGCAGCAACTACGAGTTATTCAATAAATCACCCTTTATAGTTCAGGGCTTTTTTCAATCTGACCAAAGACGAGTACGCTTATGAGAGGTTATAGACAGCTAGCCGAAGTACAACGATACCAAATTAAGGTCTTAAAGAAAGCCCAAAACCAAAAACAAATAGCCGAGATAATAGGTACGAATGACTTAATTGATCATTAAAATCTATTTATTTTTTCAATAAGTTATAAGTCAAGCGAGCACACTGCTTTATCGTTTGCCCACCATTGGCCGTCAAAATAGAGGACAAAAGATCGTTGTTATTAACATTAACATGTATATTGAGCCGTATCCTTCACTGTACTGATATGATGTTCCCTAGCCAACAACAAATAAAACGCTGGCACCACAAATAAGGTAAATAAAGTCCCCACGCCTAAGCCACCTGAGATAACCAAGCCGATGTCGAAACGACTGGCTGCACCTGGGCCGGATGCCATGAGCAGGGGAATCATGGCAACGATCATCGCTACGGTGGTCATCAGGATGGGCCGTAGCCGGATGGCGGAAGCCTGCTCAATAGCTTCTTGCTTACTTAAGCCTTCCTTGATTTGTAACTGATTGGCGAATTCTACAATCAGGATGCCGTTTTTGGCTATTAGACCAATCAACGTAATCAAACCTACTTGGGTATAAATATTGATAGAAGCAAATCCCAACATCAGGAACGCCATGGCACTGGCAATGGAAAGCGGCACGGACACCAGGATAATCAAAGGATCGCGCCAGCTTTCAAACTGGGCCGCCAGCACCAGATAAATCACCAGCAAGGACATAAAAAAGGTAATAACCAAGGCACTGCCTTGTTGGGCGTATTGCCTGGATGCGCCGGTATAATCCCACTGGAAGTTTTTGGGGAATGCGGCTTTGGCTTCTTGCTCCAAATACGCCATCGCATCTCCCAAGGCGACACCTGGAGTCATCAAGGCAGATACAGTGAGGCTATTTAGCTGTTGGAATTGTGTTCGTTTACTGGGTTCCACAGATTTTTTGATTTTTACCAGTGATGACAACGGCACTTGACCACCACTTGCTGTGTTTATATAGTATTGGTCAAACTTGCTGGTATCCAGTCTTGAAAGGTCATCGACTTGCGGGATGACTTTATAGCTACGCCCCAATAAGCTAAAGCGGTTGACATAACTGCCACCTAGCAAAGCAGCCAAGTTTTTGCCGATGTCGCTCATCGTCAAGCCCAAGTCGGCGGCGCGGTTACGGTCGATCACCAAGGTGGCTTTGGGCTGGGTGAATTCCACATCTTTCATCATGAAAATAAATTTTCCACTCTTCATGGCGGTATCAATCAAGCCATTGGCAACCTGCTCTAATTGGTCGTAATCTGCATCGGTGACTACGACAAATTGCAAAGGCAAACCGCCGCCCGAACCCGGTAAGCTGGGGCGTGGAAACACTGCCGTGTTAAATCCAGCGATCTGACTGGCCTTAGCTTGCACTTCCGGTTGTATTTCCATTTGCGAGCGACTGCGCTCAGTAGTAGAAGGCATTTTAAAGCCTCCGAAAACAGTGTTGGCGCTATTGCCAAAGCCGAGCAACAAAAAGCTTTCCTTGTATTCAGGGATGGTTTCAAAGATTTTGACCAGCTCTCTTGTATACGTCTCGTTATACTTTAAAGTGGCCGTTTGTGGCCCTGTGGCAATAAAAAACAGGATACTTTGGTCTTCTGTCGGTGCTAATTCTTTTGTCGATAGGTTGAACATCAAATAAATACTGATGACGACAAGGACGGAAAATACCAGAATGGCAGACGGGAATTCCAGTACCTTATGCAATCCGCGCCTATACACCTCTGCAAGCCTCATAAAAAAATGCTCTACCGCATGTTCAAACCGGCTGGGTTCACTTTTTTCTTTCAGCAGCTTTGAGCTTAACATTGGTGCCAATGTCAACGCGACCACGCCGGAAATAAGCACTGCACCCGCTAAGGTAAACGAAAACTCGGTAAATAGTGTGCCTACCAAACCGCCCATGAAACCGATAGGTGCATAGACCGCTATCAAGGTCGTGGTCATGGCGATAACGGGCAAGCCTAATTCCCTTGCACCCTGAATAGCAGCCTGTAGGCGTGTTGAACCCATTTCGATATGGCGATGGACATTTTCCACCACGACAATCGCATCATCCACCACTAACCCTATGCCTAAAACCATCGCCAGCATAGTGAGTAAATTGATGGAAAACCCCATCAACAACATCAAGAAAGCACCACCTATTAAGGAAAGCGGCACGGTTATCGCAGGAATGATGGCGGCACGAAGCGAGCCTAGCGACAGGTAGATAACCAGCAGCACGATGGCGACAGCTTCAACCAAAGTGGTCACCACCTCGCTAATGGAGTCTTCGATGAATTGGCTAGCATCGTAAGGCAGCAATACATGCATCTCGCTAGGTAATCCCGCTTCAATCTCTTTCAAAGCAACGCGCACAGACTTTGCTACCGTGAGCGGATTAGCCCCAGGTGCTTGTTCTACACCCATGAAGATTGCTATCTTGCCTTTGTACCAGTTAACTGAATCGTAGTCTTCACTACCCATTTCAGTTTTTGCAACATCAGCTAATCTAATGAGAGCGCCATTACGTTCACCCACAATCAATTGTTGAAATTCTTCTTCTTTCGATACATCGGTAGTCGCACTAAGATTGATGGCAACAAAATCACCTTTCGTCTGCCCTGCCCCCGACAAGTAATTATTATTTTTAAGCACCTCATTAATGTCACTAGCCGTTATCCCTAAAGCAGCCATACGCTTAGTATCCAGCCAAATACGCATGGCAAAGGTTTTATTGCCTAACATCTTTGCCTTGCCGACACCCGGAATCGCTTGAATTTTTGGCTGGATCACCCGCAACATATAGTCGGTGATCTGCGCAGATTTAATAGTGTCACTGTACAACGCCAGATACATCAATGCGGTGGATTCGCCCGTCTGCGAAGTAATCACAGGGTCTTCTGAATCTTGGGGCAAAACGTTGCGTTGGCTCGCGACTTTCGCCTGAATCTGCGCGACGGCAGCATTAGGGTCATAGTTGAGGCGCATGTGCGCTTCTATGCTGGAAAGCCCTTGGCGGCTACTTGATGACAGGAAGTCAATACCATCAGCTTCTGCAATCGCCTGCTGTAAAGGCGTAGTGATAAAACCTTTGACCAGATCGCTGCTCGCACCTGGATAGGCGGTAGCAATGGTAACGACGGTATTTTCGGTTTCTGGGTATTGCCGCAACTCCAACGCAACAATAGCCCTTAAGCCGACAATCAAGATCAATAAGCTAATTACGCTAGCTAATACAGGACGTTCGACAAAAACATCGGTAAATTTCAAGGAGCTGTCCCCCGCTCACCGGGTGCTGGCAACTTATCCAAAACCACAGGCATTCCATTTCGTAATTTGACTTGTCCGGCGCTAACGACCTTTTCATTTTCATTCAAGCCTTTAACGATTTCGACTCGACCCTTACGGGTCTCCCCTGTTACGATTTGCTTAAGCTTGACAGTTAAACCTTGCTTGCTGGATTCGATAACAAACACTGAATCGCCATAAGGATTGTAAGAAATAGCGGTATCGGGTACGGTCAATACGGTTTTTTGTTCACTAGAAAACAATTGGACATCAACAAACATACCAGGGTGCAATAGATGTTCTGCATTATTCAGGGTAGCGCGGATTTTCACCGAACGGGTCGCTACATCGATACCAGAATTGATAGCAGTAATATGCCCATTGAAACTTTTATCTGGATATGCCCGTACAGTTAAAGTCAATTCCTGGTTTACTTTTAGGCTTGCCAGATGCTGTTCTGGCAAGGCGAAGTCGGCGTAAATCGGCTGCAATTGTTGTAAAGGAGCGATAGCATCACCCGGCGCAAGATATTGCCCGACATTTACCTTTCGTATACCTATTTGCCCATCAAATGGCGCCACTATACGCTTTTTTTCGATTGCAGATTTTTTGGCGGCAACGACCGCTTTGGCTTCGTCTAATGTGGCTTTATTGAGATCATAATCCGATTTTGAAATAAAATTACGTCTAATGAGCTGTTGACTTCGGGCAAATTTGGCTTGCTCCAATCGCTGACTGGCTTCTAAACCCGCAAGCTCCGCTGCATCCGTACTTGAATCCAACTCAACCAACAAATGCCCTCTTCTCACTAACTGGCCTGATTCAAAATGAATGGCTTTCACCTTACCCGCCACTTCGCTACTGACATCTATACCAGCCACAGCAACCAAACTACCGACAGCCGAAAGGGAAGATTGCCACTCGTCAAGCTGCACAATCGTAGCGGCCACAACCGCTGGCGGCTGAACTGGAATGTTTTTTATCGCTTGACTGATTTGGAAAAATTTCCAGCCAAACAGTCCACCAAACAACAACAGGGACAAAAAAATTATCAGAGCAAAACGTTTAATCATGAATAGCCTTACAAAGCTGGCTCTATCAACATCTAGCCAGGGTAATAGTGGGAGAACTGTTAGTGTACCCTAGGCCGACGCACACCCGCAAAACGCTTGCGCCAATAACTGTTATTCATGCTAGACACTAATACATGCCCAGTACGACTACTAGGTGCATGTATAAATTTATCATGATTAATAAAAATACCAACATGGGAATAGGTTCTACCACTGGTGTTAAAAAAAACTAGGTCACCTGAGCGAAGATCATACTTGGATATTTGCGGCAAAGTAGAGGCCATCTCTTGTACGGTACGCGGCAACTTGATGCCCTGCCTACCGTACACATGCTTAACAAAACCGCTGCAATCAAAGCCTTCCGCTGGCGTTTCCTTGCCATAGCGGTAAGGAGTGCCTTGTAAACTAAGTGCATAGTCAATCAAGGGTTGTTGCGTTTGGATTTGTGGCTTAATTTCAGGCGTACTGGCACAACCCGTAACTAAGGCAATAATCAACATCAACCCCAGCTTGGGGATAATTTTACTATTCAAAAGCGTGTACCGAAAAACCATCACTTTGCTCAAAATTGGTCATTTTATTGACATATTTATCCAATAGCTAGACTAGGAAATTATCCGATGTTCTTACCCATAGAAACAGCTATCGCAGATCATATTAATTAGATATATTTTGTTTTATTTTTACAACAAATTTAACGCGCTAACTAAGTCAAAAATAATTCCAAACACTTTCCTTTCAAACTTTGTTTTATTTATTGTTAATGTAAATTCTATATTATATTTTTATTTCACTGTTAATAAATAAGATTGTATTATCACTGGCTTTTCTTTTCCAGCCATATCTTTTTGTTGTAATTATGATAATAATTGTTGTGTTTTGGTAAATATCCTACTACACTTCATCCGAGCTCCAGTATTAGTCCGTAGTGGGGGCCGGCTAGTAACACCTTCCAGGAAACTGGAATAACTACAAACAGAAGAGGAATTATCATGAAACAACGACAAACATTAAAACTCGCGGCACTTGCTCTATGTGCTTTTGCGGCACATGCCGACGAGGTAATATTAAAAAATGGCGACAAAATATCGGGAACTGTTATAAGTAAATCCGGTAGCGTCTTGGAAATGAAAACCGATTATGCTGACAAAGTGGTTATTAAATGGGATGCGATTGACACGCTCAACTCTGATAAACCGATGACGGTTACCCTTAAAGACAAACAGGAACTGACTGGCCTAGCAGGATCAAGCCAAAACAACTCTATGACTTTAAAGAGTGGCGGCGTTTATGATAGCCAGCCGATACCTCTGACTCAAGTTGACGAAATCAACAAAAAATTCTTTGCTGGTTCCGCAAATTTCGGTGGCGGTCTTTCTAGCGGTAATACAGAACGGCAAAACTACCATGGGGATGCCAATATCATTGTGCGGGGGCGTGATGATAAAGTCACTCTAGGAGGACAATACAATTATGGTGACAATACTGATGTTAAAACCAAGGAAACAACCTTAAACGCGCGTAACTGGCAATTGTATGGCACTGCTGCACACTACTTTACACCGCAATGGTACGGCTATGCACATGGCTTGTTTACTAATGACCGCATGCAAGACATCCAATTACGGTCTGCATTCGGTGTAGGTGCTGGTTATCAGTTCTTTGCATCTGAAGATCTCAACCTGTCCTTAGAAGCCGGACCTGATTATGTCAGTACAAATTTCTACGATACAGCGTTTGATTGCAGCCGTTATTACAATCCAATAACCAATCCAGGCGCCTGCAACAAAATATCTGACACGAGTGGTATTGCTGGTCGCTGGGCAGTCAACTACGATCAGTTTGTCTGGAATCGCAATGTGCAATTATTCCACAGCCATGAAGGTTTAGTATCTGATGCCTTGTTTATCCGTTCACGGACTGGTTTCAGAGTACCAATTTGGAATGGCATTCAATTTACCAATGAAGTTCAGGTGGATTACTTCAGCAAACCAGCTCCTGGCAAAGAAAACACCGATATGCGTTATATGTTTACCATCGGGTACGGTTGGTAAAACCTGATTCCTAATTTTATAGTTTATATAGCGCAATAAAAAAGTGGGTGGATTGATTGAATAACATCAATTCACCCACGCTTTACCAAACGCCCTAACCATTAAAATTGATAACTCAATACAGACAACAGCCAATCAGCTTCGTATTTAGAGCAGAATCCTCACATACCCAGCAAATAAAATCTTACATCGGTTTTTGAAAACCATAGATGTAATACATCAACAACCTAAGTCTGCTAAGCACCTCTGCGGTGGCAGTTTCAATCAGGGCAAATACGCTACTAACACGGTATTCTTGGCTTAAGCGCCGGAGATAACTGTAAGTGGGCAAGGTATTAACGGTGATGTCGCGTTCCGTTTGTATTGTGAAATCAGTTTTTACCGCCAGCTTACGGTAATCCCCTACACCACACAGGATGTTACATTTACCATAAAAACCATCACTCACCGTTTGAGGCAATTTGATTTTGGTAAACGGCAGTAACACAGGCTTAGGCACAAAATCAGACAATGCCAGGTAGCCGCCCGGTTTAAGCACTCTGAAAGCTTCCTTGAAAAACTGCTCCCGGTCAGGAAAATGGAAAATACATTCCACCGCCAGCACTACATCAAAAGACGCATCGGGCAATGGTAAGGTGCAGGCATTGCCTTGTTTGAATTCGATGGTATTGTTGGAGATTGGCCTAACAATTTCACGCGCCCTAGTCAACTGGCGTTCATCAAGATTAACACCAACTAGATTCATGCCTTGGTAATTCTCATTGATATGGGCTATCGTCCCACCAAACCCACAGCCTACATCCAACACGCTCAGATTATTTTGTATGTGTCCGGCTAAGCAAACCTGTCTACTCAGCTCTTCTGTTGCCTGGGCAAAATCCTCAGCAGTCAATGCCGCGCGTTGTGGTTGTCCCCAATAACCCCAATGCACATGCCGACCGAAACTTTTTGCAACGGCTTCATTGCCGTCTTTAAGAGCCGCCAATAAATAATCGAAGTAAGGTAGCCGGATTTCCTGAGAGCCCTGGGTATCCAACGCTTTTGTACTACTTGATTGATCTTTGTTAGTCATTTCAGCCCTTACTTAAGTTAGTATAAATTGCACACCTCTTGCATACTTATATCAATCCCAATGAGTTCTCATTGAAACCTACTCCAGAGGGAGAAGGCTGGGATGAGGGGATTAGTATTATACCCCTAAGCAGAGGCACATATGTTGGCCGCAGGATAGCCGGAAGAATGCTTAGAAATCACTCTTGGTTAAGTACAACTGAGATAAAACGCAGCAACTAAAAATATGAAATTAATGATTAGCCGTTAACGAAGCGGAGAAATAATGCCGACGATAATTCGTATTGCCCAAGCAATGATCAGAATGCCAAACCCCCTGTCCGACAGACTCCTAGCTTGGCCTTGTCGCCCCTATGAGCATAATTACATGGGGTGCCTGTTAACGTTTAGGGGTAACTGTATTTGAAAAAATCAAAGTACCCCTAAAAAGCCCCCCTATTTATGCGGGATGTCAACGGATATTGCGGGACTAGGTAGGCCTATATATAAGCCATAAGTCTTGGTATTACTGGATTTTTGGGATGTTGTGGGCGGTGCTAAACAGTCTAATGGCGCGCCCGAGAGGATTCGAACCTCTGACCTCAGCCTCCGGAGGGCTGCGCTCTATCCAGCTGAGCTACGGGCGCTTAATCTTATGAAACCCAGCCGAGCATTTTACCCGATTGGCAAGGTAATTACGATAACATTGTTTTCAGGTTTTGGAGATTGGCTTTGCCGCGTTCTTTTATTACTTCTGAGGATAGCTGTTTTTTGTTGATCCATTCGAGGTCGTCTTCGGGCAGTTCGCCAAGAAAGCGGCTGGGCTGGCATTCCATTATGTCACCATATTTTTTGCGGTGCGTACAATAGCTGAATGTTAACGTCCGTTGGGCGCGGGTAATGCCGACATACGCCAGCCGCCGCTCCTCTTCTACGCCATTCGTACCATTAACATCGTCTGATTCAATGGTGTTTTGGTGAGGCAGGATATTTTCTTCCATCCCTACCAGAAATACATGCTGAAATTCCAGCCCTTTCGCGGAATGTAAGGTCATCAAACTGACTTGATCACTCACCTGCTCTTCTTGGTTTCGTTCCAAAATATCCATCAGCATAATATTGGCGATAATTTCTGCTAGCGGCTTTTGTGCCTGCTCATCTTTATCCGCAATGCGCTTAAGCCAGTTGATTAATTCAGCCACATTTTTCATCTTGCGCTCCGCCGATTCGCTGGTTTTGCTATTTTCCCTAAGCCATTGACCATAGCCGATTTCATTAATCATTTTTTCGATAACGACAAACGTGTCATCCCACTCAACACGTTCGGCAGTGGTGATGATCCAATCGTGAAATTTTTCCAAGCGAGCGATTGATTTACTGGACACGGTTTGGCTTAAGCCTAATTCGGTGCTGGCGGCAAACAGGCTGGTTTGCCGTTGATTGGCATAAGCCCCCAGTTTTTCCAAAGTCGTCGGCCCCAATTCCCGCCTGGGTGTGTTGATAATCCGCAAAAACGCGGCATCATCATCGGGATTAACCAGTAGCCGCAAATAAGCCAGGATGTCCTTGATTTCGGAATACGCGAAAAAAGACGTGCTGCCGCTGATAAAATACGGGATGTTGTTCTCCCTTAGGCCGCGCTCAAACAAGCGGGATTGATGGTTGCCACGGTACAGGATGGCATAATCCTGGTAACGTCCGCCGGTCTTGAACTTATGGTGGATCAGTTCGGCCACCATTTGTTGCGCTTCGGTGCTTTCATCCTTATGGCTTAACACCCGAAGCGGGTCACCATAACCCAGTTCGCTCCACAGTTTTTTTTCGTACGTGTGGGGATTGTTGGCGATTAGTTGGTTAGCCACTTTGAGAATGCGCCCGGTCGAGCGGTAATTCTGTTCCAGTTTAATCACTTGCAAGCGCGGAAAGTCTTTTTGCAACTGGCTTAGGTTTTCCGGCTGGGCACCGCGCCAAGCGTAAATGGACTGGTCGTCATCCCCTACGACGGTAAAGCGTCCCAGGTTTCCGGCCAGCAGCTTCACCAATTCGTACTGGGTAAGGTTGGTATCCTGGTATTCATCCACCAGCAAATAGCGGATCGTGTTTTGCCACTTTTCCAAAACAGCCGGATGCTGTTGGAACAACAACACGGGCAGCAATATCAAGTCATCAAAATCGACCGCGTTATAGGCCTTAAGGCTGCGGGTGTAATCGGCATAAAGCTGAGCGGTTGCCTTGTGTTCGACAAGCCCAGTGGATTCTGCTTGCTTAGGCATAACAAAGGCGTTTTTCCATTGCCCGATCTGGTTGGCGAATTGCTCCACCTTATCTGCATCACAATCACTTTTGCTATGGGCGATCAGGTTTTTCAGCAGCTTACCCTTGTCCTCTTCGTCATACAAGCTCAAGCTCGGCATATAACCCAAGGTCTTGTGTTCCTTGCGGATGATTTCCAATCCCAGCGCATGGAAGGTCGAAACCCGCAGACCACGGGTCTGTTGCTTATCCAGTAACTTAGCGACGCGACCTTGCATCTCACGGGCGGCCTTATTGGTGAAGGTAACCGCCGTAATGTGACGCGCCGGCAGACCTTGCTTAATAAGATAAGCGATTTTCTCGGTAATCACCCGCGTCTTGCCACTGCCAGCCCCAGCCAGTACTAGCAAAGGGCAATCAACAAATTTTACAGCGGCTTGCTGTTGGGGGTTTAGTTTGGTCATTTGGTGTTTTAGGTTACATCAACCACAAATAATGCGATTTATGTTGGGCAATAAGGCTAGATGCTTTACTTGGTTTTGTTGCGATTGTGTTTTTGGACAAGGGCTTGCTGTAGGTTACAATGAAAGCCTGTTGGTTTTTATTGGATGTCCAGTCCAATTATCGTACCACACTGAGCTTTTAACCTGAGAATTCTAAAACCTAAACAAGAGGAAACCCGATGAAAAAAAGTTTATTTTGCTTTGCCCTGTTAATTTCCGGCAGCGTTTTTGCAACTACCGATCATTATGTACTTCGAGATGGCAAACATGTCCACCATTTGAAAATCACCCAAAACGGTGACGAAATCACTGCCAGTTCGGATGTAGATTTTGAACCTAACGCGGACGAAAAAGGCAGCAAAGCCTGTTCAGCTGATATTGCTGACGAAGCCAAAAGTACAGGCAAAGACACACTGACCTTGAAAAAGAAATCTGAAGAAGCAGCCACTTCCTGCGTATTGAACATCAAACTCAGCCCAACAGGCGCAAAAATTGAGCAATCCGAAGACTGTTCGAGTTTTGTCACTGGCATTTGTCACTTCTCTAGTGATGGTAAGGAATTGGTCAAAATCAAATAAGGCTGTAACAACAATGGACAGGTCAATCAACTACGCCTGTCCAGTTTTCGGTAACCAATTGCCTCACTTAGATGGCTTACTTCAATATTCTCTGACTCAGCTAAATCCGCGATAGTCCGCGCCAGTTTCAATATGCGGTGATAAGCACGATGTGACAGTCCGAATTTATCCATCGCTTGTTCCAATAGTTGATGACCCTGTTCTGACAAGGTACAAAGCTGCTTGACTTCTTTTGCCGTTAACGCAGAATTGGCTTTGCCGCTACGTGCTAATGCGCGGTTACGGGCAGCCACCACGCGGATTCTGATGCTAGCACTGGTTTCCTCACCTTGCAGAGAACCTTTCCTCAACACTTCATGCGAGATTCGGGGTACATCCAGGTGCATGTCGATGCGATCAAGCAACGGCCCTGACACTCTAGCGCGATAGCGCATCACTTGCTCGGATGTGCAATGACATCTACCGGAAGCATCACCCATATAACCGCAAGGGCAAGGATTCATCGCCGCAATTAATTGAAATCGAGCGGGAAAATCAACTTGCCGGGCGGCGCGGGAAATGGTGATATGCCCCGTTTCCAGCGGTTCGCGCAGTACCTCTAAAACTTTTCTATCGAATTCCGGCAATTCATCCAAAAATAACGTGCCGTTATGTGCTAACGATATTTCTCCAGGCTTAGGATTGCTGCCGCCACCAACCAACGCAGGAGCGGACGCAGTGTGATGCGGAGCGCGATAAGGTGGTTTCAGCCAGTTCGCCACATTTAGTCCTTGGTCGCTGATGGAAGCAATGGCGGCGGTTTCCTGCGCTTGTCGTTCGGTTAATTGCGGCAAAATCGTGGGCAAACGTACAGCTAACATAGATTTACCTGTGCCAGGAGGCCCCAACATCAGTAAATTATGCGCGCCAGCCGCTGCCACCTCAAACGCCCGTTTTACATGATACTGCCCATGCACATCGGCAAAGTCGATCTCGTGGTCTGAACTTGGTTGCGTTATTTCGGAATATTCGTACTGAATAAGCTGCAGTCCGGCGAGGTGGGCGCATATTTCCAATAGGTGCACGGAGGGAATCAGCTCAATATCTTTAACCAACGCCGCTTCAGCTACGTTTTCTTTAGGCAAAATCAGCTTTCGATGGTTTTTTCTGACTTCTATGGCAATGGGCAAAACGCCGTTGATCGGACGCAACTCGCCGCCTAAAGACAACTCGCCGACACATTCATATTGGTCAAGGTTTACGTTAGGTATCTGCCCTGATGCCGCCAAAATGCCCAAAGCAATCGCAAGATCAAACCGCCCTCCCTCCTTGGGTAAGTCTGCTGGCGCAAGATTGACGGTGATACGTTGGGCGGGGAATTCAAAGCGGGAGTTTAGGATAGCGCCGCGAACTCGATCTTTGCTTTCTTTGACGGCGGTTTCAGGCAAGCCAACAATATTCATAGCAGGAAGCCCATTCGCTACGTGTACTTCTACCGTAACTAGCGGGGCTTCAATGCCAGAACGGCCACGGCTGTAGATGACAGCTAAGGTCATGAAGAAGATATAAGGTGCAAGGCTAAAGGCTCAAAAAGCCCACAGAGTTTTGTTATTCCACTTTATCCTTCCGCCTTGTGCCTTTCGCCCTTGAATCCAACTCCACTTCCTCTCTTGCTAGTATTTGCTGTTCCATTTCTGCAACGCGTTGTTCTAAGGCTTCCAGCTTATGTCGGGTTTTTGCCAACACTGCTTTTTGTACCTCGAATTCCTCGCGGCTTACCAGATCAAGACGCGCCAAAGCACTTTGCAAAATGGCATGAAAATTCTTTTCCGCATCTTCTTTAAAGTGATTGAAGCTGGGCGGAATGGCATTGGCTAAACGGTTAGCAATGTCGTCGATGGATTTGCTGTCAAACATATAAAAACCTCGAATTATAAAAACAAAATAAACAATACCTTATAAATCATACATCAACAACTCCAAGGCTCAAATATTCCACAAACGGCTGAAAATCTTTGTCGCAAAACAGCAATTGATGACCGTTTTGGATGCAGAAGGTGGCAATCATGCAATCAATGGTTTTTCTGATTGTGATACCTTGTTTTCGTAAGAATCGGAAATTCTCCGCTGCGACAATGGCGTTTTGTAGTCCCAGCATGTCGAAAATGGTTAAACTTAACAAAACTGCTTTTGCTGTGCTGAAGTCTTTATCGTTCTGGAATACCTGTAAAATTTCGGTAAGGATTATGTCGCCGATGGCGATAAGCTCAACGCCTAAAAGCAAATCCAGCTTTGCGGTATAGGGGTTATTTGCGCCATTAAAATAATCGATCCAAACACTGCTATCGACCAAAATCATTGATCGGCTCTAAGTTCATCCAGGCTGCCTTCCCAATGGAGCTTGCCTTTAAGCTCTTTGAGAGTCGTTTGTTTTCTGAGGATTATCAATGTCTTCAAGCCCAATTCAACCGCTTCTTTCTTGACCTTAAGTCCAGTCGCTTTTAAGGCCTCTTGCATTAAGGTGTTATCAATGACGACGTTGGTACGCATAGCCGTTCTCCAGATGTGGATGATGTTTGTATATTACACACAATTGGGTTTGGTATTTGCGTATTTGGGTAGCCTGCATGAAGCGCAGCGTAGTACGGGAGTCAGTCACGAATTCCTGGATTCCGCAAGCTCCATCCATCCCGTATGTTGGGTATATACGTAGGTTGGCAGTGAGGTACGAACCCCAACAATTCGGAGCTGTAAATGTTGGGGTTCGTACCTCACCCGCAACCTACATTGACTTACTCTCCTGCACGTAACAGGGCTGCAAGCCAATTCTACAGACATCCAGATTCAAGTAGTTAAATAAAAAATTTCAAATTAAGATTATTAAAATATTTTATCTATAAGATATGACGGTATATCTGCCATTGCACAAGTATTAAAGGTCATTGTATGTTTAATAAAATTTTCAACTCGTTTGCCCTCCGCGCGACTATTAGAGATGCGCTCCTTCTAACTATCTTATTGATTCCCTCGTCATACGCCCTAGCTACTGAGGTACAAGGGGTATCCTGCGTGAACAAGCATATGGGTGCAACGAAACACATCTACATTGAGTATTTGGATTCTAAGATGAAAAGCTGTCGCACTATCTATAGCACGGATGGTGGTCAGAGTAAGGCCATTGCCTGGGCACGAAAAAACACACAAATATGTATCCAAGTTGCCAATAATCTTGCCGCTAAATTGGGCAATTCAGGATGGAATTGCAATCCTCCGAGTAAAACAGTAAGGAAAGTAAAATCTAAAACACGGCCTAAGATCGTTCGTTCACACTCTGAAGATGAACTTTTAAACAGCATAGAAAAATAGCTCAAGCGTTACGGCAAATAAGGGGGTTTTCAAAACACTTATACGCCAACAAATACTCCACTTGTGGGGGAATATTTATTTATATATATTTCAGAATGTTGCCAATAAAAAAGAGAATCAATGAGATTAAACTCACTGCCAGCCCACAGTACTGCCTTGCCTATTCACACAGACATAACCCTAAATTTAGTTGTTTACACGCAAAGCAAAATCATGTTTTGGCTTTCAGTTTTCGTAAGGAAAACTCCACAGAAAAGCACCCATTCAAACTGTCAATTGTAGAAATCCATACCAAACAGTGGATTATTTGATCAAAATCTATCGCCTAGACTTGTAATTCCGTTATCTTTTTGGTGTTTTATATATTGTCCTTATACCAAAGGATGCACTGTTAAACTGCCGCGCCCATCTTCCGTGATCTCATCATCGCTGATTTTAAAGTTGCCCAGTTTCATGGTGAGATAGCGGTCAAAGTACGACTTCAAATCCTTTTCTACCGATATATCAAAATCCGGCCTGACGACATGGGTTGTTCCCCATTTGGTGTGGATAACTTTGCCATCAACAACAACGAGTTCGCCGTCTTTGAACACATAATCGGGCTTTTCAAACATAGCTTGACGATTGGTATTATCGGTGTACACGGTAATATCAGCGAAATATCCCGCACCCAAGCCGCCACGGTCTTTCAAGCCGATCAGTTTTGCCGCGCCTGCACGAGTCATAATGGCGATTTCCTGCAAGCTGTATTCACGGGTGATTGAAGCTAAAGTCGTCATTTTTTGAGCTTCTGGATGGATAGTTGCCAATACCTCGTTACGGAACGTCCGATCCATCAATAAGCGGATTAAATGAGGGTAGCTGGTAAACGGTGCGCCATTGGGATGGTCAGTGGTTAGGAAAATTCGCCACGGGTCATCAACCAGCAGAAAGGTTTCCAATCCAATCGCCCATTGCAAAGCGTTAACGAAATTTTGATCTTTGTATTTGAACGGCACAACACCACAACCTGCATCGCACTCAATATCCATGCACACCCATTTATTAGGGCTGGCAAACTTATGGTTGGCATGTTGCCGCATACTGTCACCCGATGCAGTAACGGTTTGTCCAAATAAAATCTGACCGACATCAATGGTGATATTTTTATTTTTATTGACTGCCTCGGCAATTTGCACCGCACCCGAGGAAAATTTTAGATCACCTTCCGTACCATAACTGTGGAATTGGATATGGGTTAAGTGCATTGGCAGGCCACCAATACCTTGGATGGTATCCAGCGTTGTTTGCATATTACCGGGTACGCCTAGGTTGCAGCCGTGCACATGCAAAGGATGGGTAATGCCCAACTCTTTAACAGCAGTCGCCAAGACTTGCAGAATTTGCCGAGGTGTTACGCCATAGTGGCTGTTCTGCTCATCCAGATCCAGTTTACGCTGGTTGAATTTGAATGCGTTTATTCCACCTGGATTCACGACCTTAACACCTATTGCTTTCGCAGAATGAATTGTCCAGGCGACATAATCATTAATAGCTTTCTGGTCTTTTTTGGCGGTCAGCAGTCGCAGAAAATAATCATCGCTACCCAGCATGACATAGCCGCCCTTATCTAGGATGGGGATGTCCGCCATTTCCATGTGAGCCTGGCGTGCGTTTATTGGCAATACTGCTGGCTCAAACCCTGCTGTGTAGCCCATTTCCGCATAACGGTAGCCAGTCACGTAAGTGCTGGGCATGGCGTGTCCATTACCTGAGCGCGTGATGTTTGTGCGGGGTACGGGGTCTTGACGATGGTCTTCCGGTAACAAAGTCCGCGCAATATTGCCTTTCCCACCCCCGATATGCGTATGCATGTCGATAGCGCCGGACATGATTACTTTGCCACGGCAATCATATTCTTTATCAACTAGCGCACCTTTGGGAATATCTATGATGCGACCATCTTTAAAATAAACATCTTGAATAACACCCGCTACGCCGCTGGCAGGATCAAATACCTTGCCTCCTGTGAGTTTAATCAGCATGCTGCTTGTACTCCCTTTAATGCGTTCTCAATTGCAGCTAAAACTTGCGCCGTGCTGGGCAAGCCAGAATCGCGCAATTTTTTCAGGCGAATAGCCACCACATTATCGGTACGGTAAGCATGGCCTGCGTGGTCAATACCGGGTGTGCCGACGGGGATGAACACATCCGGTTCTTTAGTGAATATCATGCCAGATCGCCCGACGACGATGGTAGGTAATTCACTTACGGGAGGTACGGCTTTGATATTGAAGGCGTTTACCCAAACTAAAGTATCGGCTTCGCCGTTTGCTAACATTAGACTTGTGTCATAAAGGAACGGATCATATTCTGGATAACCCCGAGCAAAACTCACCCTTGCTGGATAACCTGTTGTCCAACCACAAACTTGATTGGCGGTCTGGTCGCCTTCCTTACCTGCCAGCGGTAAGCCAGAGCATCTGGTGGTGCGATTAATGTCTTTAATCATTTCCGACAACGCCTGCACCGTCAATTCAGCCTGACTGTAACCTAATGCTCCAGCCGCCCAAGTTACCACACTGTATTTTGCGGCATTTAATTTGTCCGCAATTGCTTGTAGCTCAGACACTGCAATGCCACCAACTTCTACGGCACGAATCGGCAGTCCTTTCACTAATGCCCTAAGAACCGCTACGACTTCAGGCAGTGATGAGTTATCACAATTAAGTATTTTGGCTTTTTGTCCGGCTGGAGATGTAGACGCGTTACCTAAAGGTACTTTTCCTAAGTAAATCACTTCGCGCTGGTTAGTATTTTCCAGGAACATCGCTTCTTGGTTCCAAAGATAACGCTCAAAAAAACGGGGTGCAAAACTCTCAAGATCGGTGCCAACAACCAAAAGTAGATCGCAGCGGTTTTTAACTTCCGCTAATGTCGTGTTCATCCAACCGGAATCCTGCAACGCCAAGAAGTTATTTCGGGCGGCGGAAAAGTTCATATTATCCACCACAGCGCCGCAACGATCAGCTAACGACAATAACGCTCGCATTCCGTTGACATCAGTTGCACAGCCGCCAATTACAGGCTGTTTGGTATCAGCTAGAAGCTTTGATGCTTTACTCACGGCATCTTGAAGGCTAACTGACTTACCTGCAATTCTAGGACTGGTCTCGCCAATTGCTTGTTCAAAAGCAGGCAAATTCACGGCACAACCATTTTCTGTCACTTTAAGGGTTATCCCATCAATCTGAATCGACAAATCATCCGTGCCAATCCCACAAAACGGGCTGGGTACTTCAGTTATTACAGTCACTCGTATTCCCCTGCTTGGTTTATTTTGATGCTATCGTACATAAAGATATTCTAACTCGAATAGCCGAAAATTATATGTTGTTTGAGGTATCTTTTAGCTAAATAAGCAATACAGACTAATATTAAACCTTAATTCGTATGGGCAACCAGTGTTGTTGGTTTAAGATTTACCGCAAATGTACTATTTAAGAAATCCCGTTTTAGGCATCGTAATTACCGTACTGTTAGCGCTGGCGCTCTGTTTAATAACGCCTGAAACAAATGCCGAGGTCACCGTTTCAGGGATCGAAGGCGAAGCTGACGACAACGTTATGCTGATGTTGTCGATTCAAAAAGAGAAATGTAACTCGCCAAAATGGAAAATTCAGGGCTTGTTTGAAGATTCCAACCAAGAAATCGACCAAGCTTTACGGGCTTTGGGTTACTACCACGCCACCATAAAAAAATCATTGGCTTTTAATAAGGACTGCTGGAAGGCCAATTTTCAGGTTACGCCTGGTCAACGAGTTGAAGTTAGCGATGTAGCAATTATTATTAACGGAGATGCCAAAAACGATCCAGAATTTTTAAATCTCCTGAAAAAAATGCCCTTAAAACAAGGCAGTCCATTGCATCATGGCAAATACGAAAGCATGAAGGACAAGATTGAATCCTTGGCTCTTGAAAGCGGATACCTACAAGGTTCGTTTACCGAAAAAAAACTGCTGATTGATAAACAAAACAACATCGCACACATCAAGCTCAAGTTTGATTCTGGCAAGCGTATGGTTTTTGGTGACGTAATTGTGCAGCAAGATGTTTTGGATGACGGATTTGTAAAAAAATATCTGACGATAAAAAGTGGCGATGTCTACACCAGTGAACAGTTGGCTAAAACCCACAACGCGCTTTCGCAAAGCGGCTATTTTGACACTGTTGATATCCGCTCTGACCTGGGGCAGGTTAAAGATCAACGCGTACCTGTCACCATTAAACTTTCGGCCAAAAAGAAAGCCCATTACGGCTTTGGTGTCGGCTTTGATACTGATATAGGGCCGTTATTGAATGCCAGTTATATCAACCGTCGGATCAATCATTACGGACATTTCTTTACCGCCAATATTGATCTCTCGCCTGTGTTATCGACTGCCGAAGTGGAATACAGCATTCCGTTGGACAAGCCGTTAACTGATCTTTTTAGTTTTGGCGGCGGCCTTAAGCGCGAACATACCAATACATTTAAATCCCTGTCGGCTACAATTTCGGCTCGCCACAAGCATGCTTATGCAAACGGCTGGAGACAGACGCTTTTTCTTGATTACAGTTATGAGGACTTTACCACTGCGTCAAATTCCGGTCAGACATTATTATTGGTGCCGGGCGGTAGCTGGTTATATTCTGTTTCAAACAATCCGTTACGGCCAACCGAAGGATACCGATTAGAGTTTGAAGCTAAAGGCAGTTATGAAAATCCAATTTCCGATGTCAGCTTTATACAAGGTTATCTGTCGGCCATTTGGTTACACGAATTACCACTGGGCGGAAAATTTATTGGCCGAACCTTACAGGGCGTAACGCTAGTCAACCAGATCACTCAATTACCAACCAGCTATAGGTTTTATGCTGGCGGTATCAATAGTGTACGCGGTTATAACTACAAAGAATTAGGGCCAAAGGATAACTTAGGCAATGTCGAGGGCGGTGAATTATTAAGTGTTTTTAGCGCAGAATATGAACACCCAGTGCTTGAAAACTGGGGGGTAGCCGCTTTTGTGGACACCGGCAATGCCTTTAATTTCGACAGCATCAACTTTAAGACTGGTGTGGGATTAGGTGTTCGGTGGTATTCCCCCGTAGGGCCAATTCGGCTTGATTTCGCTTTACCTTTGGACGAATCGGATTCTTCCTTCCAAATTCATTTCGCTGCGGGTGGAAGGATATGAAGAAACGTTTCCTGCAACTTTTATTGGTATTGGCACTGGTTATCCCAATTGCCGTAATCGGCTTATTCAGCAATGAAACTGGCAGTCGCTGGCTTTTACAGGGTATTTTTTCAAGCCTACCTGGAAAAGTATCGGTCGAAAATATTCAAGGCCGCTTGCTAGACCGTATTGCATTAACTGGGCTAAGTTACAAAAGCGATACGGAAATTGTAACCATCAAAAATATCGACCTCTCATGGCAACCTTCCCAAATATTCTCAGGCACTTTAAAGATTGTTGATCTGACTATCAATGGCTTGAACATAAGCATAAGCATCACCAAAACAAAAGAAGAAAAAGAGCCTACGAATATGGATGCAGGTATCAATCTACCTATTCAGCTTGATATTGGCAAGATCCTAGTAACAGATGTGCACTTTACGAGTGACGGGCAATTGCAGACGTTAGATAAACTACAACTATCTGTTAAGACGGAAGGCAATAAATTCAAACTACTTTCACTGACTATTAATTCCGATAAGGTTAATGCTACGGCCAATGGAACTGTGTCGTTGGTAAAGGCTTTTCCTTTAAGCTTACAGGCCGAATGGCGAGTCAATGCCGATAAAAATGGTGTATGGCAAGGTTCAACCACGATAAGGGGTGACTTATACAAACTCTTATTCGACAATCAGTTAGCTTCACCCTTCAAACTAGACCTGAAAGGACATGTAGAAGATGTGTTTAAAACGCCTCGCTTAAAAGCACAAGGTAACTGGCAGGGTTTGGCATTTCCATTTGCTGCCAGCCTCCCGCAAATACAAAGCGAAGAAGGCCATCTTGAGCTAGAAGGGTTACTCACAGACTACCATCTTACGGTAAATGGGCAATTGAACCAGCAATATGTGCCGCAAGCGTTGTTATCTTTTGATGGCAAAGGTGGATTAGATGGCATACACATTAACAAATTGGAACTCAAATCAAAAATCGGCTTATTTCAGCTGACAGGTAATGCGTCTTGGGGGAATGTGCCGGAGTTCAACCTGACCGCAACAGGCCAACAATTCAATCCCGCCATTATCATCGCAGATCTGCCCGGTAGCCTAACATTTAGTAGCCATCTAAAAGGCAAGATCGACCCCAAAGCCATACAAATTACTGCTGATATTGACAAGTTGAGCGGACAACTACGAAACCAAGCATTGAATGCCAACGGCAAATTGGCCTTGAATGGTGACCAGCTTAAAGTTGACTCATTTCTCGCAGCATTGGGTGCAAATAAAGTAACAATTGACGGCTTGATTGGGCAGACAAACGGAAACCTTGTCTTTGTGATGGATATCCCAACTTTAGGCTCATTATGGCCGAACTTGGGCGGCAGCCTAAAAGGAAATGGCGATTTGCATGGTGGCTGGAAGAATCCCACTGTGAAATTCGACGCGGAAGGTAAGGGCCTAAAATTTGCGGAACACAGTTTGAACGGTTTATCCGTAAACCTTGATTATCATCCTGACGACCAAAAAATCTCAACGATCAATGTCTCAGCCGATGCCATCAAAAGCGGCACTACCCAAATTGATAAGCTATCAATAAAAGGCAAAGGTACGCCCAAGCAACATGGCTTTAACATTGACATCAATTCATCAAAAGCTACTATTTCCACTGTATTAAAAGGCAGTTTGGCGACCAATTACTGGAAAGGTGACATTTCCAAATTGGGTATTACCCTCAAAGATGGAAAAAGCTGGTCACTTAAAGATAACGTACCACTGCGGGTAGAAAAAAAACCACTTGGGTTTGATGTTGCCTTGGCTGAGGGGTGTTTAGTGCAGGAAGCCGCTTCACTCTGCACACAAGGTTCCTATCTGGCTAATGGTGACCTTGGCTTTCAATTGCTTGCAAAGGCGCTACCGACCAACTTGGCACAGGCCTATTTACCTGAACAGGTGAGAATAGAAAGCCTTATTAATGCAAATGTGGACATTCAAAGGAAGAAAAATCTACTGAATGGCAGTTATCGAGTGGCTACGACACCAGCGCAGGTTTTTTTAAGCACTAAGAAAACCAAACAGGAAATTCACTTAGGCGCATCCTCTTTGTCAGGGAACATCAAAGGCGATAAGGTTTCGGCAGATATAGACTTGCTGTTGGCAGGCCATGATTATTTGCAAGGACAGTTAGTCATGGATATCGGCAAAACCCAGACAATCTCAGGAACTATATCTGCATCAATTGCTGAATTTTCGCTGATTAAACCATTTGCCCCCGAAATCTCAGACATCAAAGGGCTTCTAAAAGCGGATTTAAGCTTGCAAGGCCCTATAAAAAAACCACTGGTAAGCGGGCATATTGATGTTACCGATGGCTTAGCCGATATGGGGAAAATGGGGCTGCACGATATTGATTTGCATGTTGTTGCCTCGGGCAATCGCAGCAATGGCATCCATATTCAAGGCTCTACCGTACCAATCGTCCTGAATAAGCCTGATTCATCGGAAAAAATTAACTTAAAAACCAAAATTAACCTTGATGCAGACCTACAGATTCAAGATGTCATTGCCGGAAATTTTAGTCTGGCACTGCCTGACAACACCATTCTCTCACTCGAAACCCAAGGAACAAAAAAAGAAATCGTATTAGGTGCAACTTCACTCTCTGGACTCATAAATGGCGAATCACTCTCCGCAGATTTGAATATGACATTAATAAAGCAGGATTATCTACGCGCAAAGTTGCAAATGGTTACAGGCAAGACGCAAGCACTATCCGCACAAGCTACAGCTTCAATCCGTGAATTCGCAATGATTGAGCCTTTTGCTCCGCAATTATCCAATATCAAAGGTCTGTTGAAAGCCAATTTTACGGTGAAGGGTACGGTACAAAATCCTTTAGTCAACGGCGACGTACATCTTACCAACGGTGATGTAACAGTTGATAAGCTCGGCCTTAACGTTCGTGATATAAACCTCCAAGCCGTTGCGTCAGCCGAAAAAGCCGACCTAATCCAGATAAACGGTTTCGCAAAATCCGGTGAAGGCCTTATTAATCTTAGTGGTACGGTCAGTTTACAACCGGAATTACACTACCCAGTTGAGTTAGACCTAACAGGCAAAGACTTTGAAGTAGCCAAAATACCCGAAGCACAAATCGCTGTCTCGCCAGACTTGAAAATAGCCTTGAACGATCAACAAAAACAAATCAGCGGTGAATTAGCCGTTCCCAAAGCGATCCTGAAAATTCAGGACATCCCTGAAAATGCGGTAAAAGTCAGTGAAGATGAAATTATTCTAGGCGAAGAAAAAGTGGAGATCAGCACACAAGCAGCGCCTGAAATTAATGCCGATATAGAAGTTAAACTAGGCAAACAAGTCAGCTTCACCGGTCAAGGGTTACAAACCAACTTGGTTGGCAACCTGAAAATCATCAAGACTGGTGAAAAAATGGTGATGCAAGGCAATGTCGATATGGTCAAAGCCAGTTACAAACGCTTTGGACAAGATTTGACGGTACGCAAAGGCCGTTTCTTGTTCAATGGGCCAGCCGATAATCCCTGGTTGGATGTAGAAGCCATAAGGCTATCCAAAAGTAAAAAGGTCACCGCTATCCTGGCCCTGACCGGATCACTGAAAAATCCGCAAACCCATATCTCCGCCGAACCGTCCTTGCCCGAATCAGAAGCCCTGGCCTACTTAGTCACGGGTGCGCCCCTCAATCAAGTCAGCAAGTCAGACAGCAACATGCTTGCCAGCGCCGCATTGTCTTACGGAGCCGGAAAAGTGACCTGGCTTGCCGATAAGCTGGGGATTGACGAATTCAACGTCGAAGAGGGCAAAACGCTTCAAGATAGCTTGCTGGTTATGGGCCAATACCTGACCCCCGATTTTTATGTAGGCACCAAAGTTGGCATGTTCAACAAACAAGCCAATCTTGTCCTAAAACATAAGCTGACAGATACTATCAATGTCGAAACCCAAGCCGGCACTTCGCAACGGATAAAATTGAATTACGAGTTTGATGGGGATTAAGTGATAGCTCCTCAACCAACCAACCAACCAAACAAACAGACTAAGCAGAGAACAGCTCTGTAACTTAATCGCTAGGAAAATATTGACAGCGCGAAAGAATTTTCGTACAAGTTAGGCGGTGTTTGATTTGTTGCATGGGCACAGTTTTTTATTCGTCTCATAAACCATAGACAATGTTTGTTAATTTAATCTTAGAGGTTTGTTTCATATAGAAAAATCAACTTAACTTAATTATATAAGGATACCCTCATGACCATAAAGTATAAACTTTGCCCTGCTCATTATGTTACTAACGGCTTCCGCTCAGGCGGCGGTTAACCCGCCTATTGTCACAACTCCGAAGGCGAAGGCGTATTTTTTGGATACCGTTCTTTGGCTCTACAACCCGACCACCAAAACCTACAATATTCCAGTATGTTGGGAGAAGTTAAGCCAATCTACTGCCGCAGAAAGAGCCAACGTCGTCACTGCAATTGCTAATACCTGGCAAAAGTATTCATTGGCAAGATTTAACGGTTGGGGGCAATGTTTGCCGACTTCGACAGGCATTAGGATTACCGTAGATAATGTCAATGGGCCTCAAGCTGCGCTTGGGAGGCAAGGAAATGGCAAAGTTGGTGTGATGCGGTTGAATTTTAGGTTGAATACAATTTCAGCACTACCATTTGTTGGGTCGTCAACAACACTTTTTCAAAGATGCAGAGCCGATAACCCCGGAATATCTTTACAGACTTGTATAAACTCTTCAGCCATTCATGAGTTCGGTCACATCTTAGGTTTGGCTCATGAACAAAACAGATCTGACGATCCATGGATTACATCGCCAGGACTTTGTCGCCTTAACGACCCTGATCCTCGGATCATACCAGAAGGTATATTTTCCACCTTTGGAAACACCATGTTTACCGATTATGATCCTTACTCAATGATGAATTATTGTCGATCTAAATATTTTGGTAGAATCGATTTAAGCCCGCTAGACAAAATGGCAATCAGGGTTTATTACGGACAAATGCCAAGTTATGATAGTCGCACAAGAATATTACGGATTCCTCGTATTGTCAGATATGATGGGATTGTACTTACAGGATCGTTTAATTTGTTACCTGATGGTCGATTTCAGCAAGCGGCAAGTTTAAAAACGACAACAACACCGTCAATGGTATCAACAACATTGTCTGCTAATGGAACGTTGAATATTCCAGAGCTAAAACACATTAACATTGCAGGACACGTCAATCAGATTCTTAGAGCAACTTTATTAAAAACAGCTACACCAGGTGTATATATAAAAAGTTGGGTTAGGGTTCAACCAACTAAATTCACTCCAGTGAATAATTAAACTAAGTTATCCTTTTAAACTAGAGCTGTGTTTTTTTATAAAAAACACAGCTCTATTTGTGGTCTTTGATAAAAATATGACTCAAATTAACTTTAAAATCACTAACCAAAAAATATTTTTAGGGCAAATATTTCTATTAACCTGTTGTGCTTTTTTATCAGCTTGTTCATTCATTCCGGAATCAGTCTTTTTTTTTGGTTTCCCAATCGCGGGAATGTCAGATGGGTGGGGTG
>NZ_JBEBKJ010000020.1:0-44546 GCF_040079455.1 Methyloglobulus sp.
TCGCATTCAAAGTTAGGCTATCAATCCCCGTTGCAGTTTGAGTGGGATTTTTATAAGAAGGCTGTCTAAAAAAGTGTCCGGTTTATATTGACCATTACACCAATACTATCATCGAATGATGCGATTTTTTGTGCTTGAAAGCAATCCGTGACATCTCCTTTCTATTGCTTTGCTTGCTTTAGCATAATTACACTACCTTTAGTGTTAGGCGCAAATAGTTAAAATCAGATTCACAAATCCCTTTCCCCATCAATATGCTTAGCCCGCTTCATTTCCCGAATATAAGGCATATGGTCGATGCCTGAGACCAGTTTCCTGCGCCAATACAAGGGCGACTCGTCGCCTTCTTCCCAAAGAGTGACAGCTTGGATGGTTTTCCGGCATAATTCGATCGACAACATAGCAGGCATCGACCGGTCGTCGATACGGTGCCGTTCGATAGTCCTGACCAGACCGGCGACCGGGTCTTCCAGGTTGTTTTTGTTTTCGCCTTGGCGGTTGTTCACGCGGGTAAAAAACGCTTGCAAGTCCCTGTGTGTGCCCAGCATGATGAGTGCCCCTGCCAACACACCCGTGACAAAAATATCAGGCTTGGGATTAATGCTGTCAATGAAAGCTAGTTCTCTACTGAAAAGCTTAATGGCTTTTTTGAGGTCGACATCTTCCCGTTCATGGCTCAGCCGTTTATCTTGCAAGGCGCGAGGCCTGCCCCTTAAGGCAATGTTGATCGCTTCACTAATGAAACCACTCTTGATGCGTTCTGAGGTAAAGTTTAAGCCGAGTTCTTCATAAATAACCAGGATCAATTCATTGGTTGGTAGGGTATTTATTCGTTTGGCCTGCACTTCGGCATTTAACGCCGAGAACTCGACTTCTGATAAGTCGAGTACCTGCGCCATCAAGGTGACAGGTGGTTGCAGTTTGCCGGATTGCCACAGTGCCTTTCTGATCTTGCCGTCAAACTTGTACAATTCGTCGCCGACCTTCACTAACAACACTAACCCTGAATACTGGGATAATGATGGTGACTGCTGTAGGAACAGCCAATGGCTGTCATCTTGGTCGGGGTTGAGGTCAAAAACTGGGGATTCCTTAATGCTTAACCAATCAAGGTAGGGAATCTCTAATAATGCATAAGCGGATTCAGTGGAAGAATAGAGTGTTTTCATGCATTGGAATAATAATAAATTTTTTTGTACAAATACCTTATTGATATTAATCAATTTATTATAGCAATAATATTTAATATTATTGTTTATTGTTATAACTGCTTTATTTGAATGAATAATTATGCTGTTTTAGCAGCAAATTGTTCAACTTAGGCAATTTTAACCCGCAAAAAAAGTCAGCGGGGCTGATTTTGCCGTCACCTTCCAACGTGAGGCCTTGCATGAAGACTTTAGACCTGCAACAAGCCGCTGCCCTCCTGCACATCCACCCTGTGACCTTGCAGTCCAAAGCCAAGTCTGGGGTTATTCCTGGCGCAAAGGCTGGCAAGTGCTGGGTATTTGTCGAGGTTGACTTGGTCGACTATATCCGGTCAAACTATGGTCGGCGAACATTGCAGGGTGAACAGGAGATAAGCCTATGTCACTCTTTAAACGCAAAGACTCGTCCGTTTGGTGGGTCAAGGTCACCGTCAACGGACGCATTGTACAAAAAAGCGCTGGCACGTCCCACAGGGCAAAAGCGCAGGAATTCCATGACCGACTGAAGGCACAGCTTTGGGAACAAGCGAAGCTGGGTGCTAAGCGGCAGTATACCTGGAATGAAGCGGTGGTGCGTTGGCTGGATGAAACGCAGCACAAGGCTTCACGCAAGGATGATTTAATGCACTTGCGCTGGCTCGACCCGTATTTGGCAGGTGTGGCGCTGGAGGAGATCAACCGCGATTGCTTGGCAACGCTGGTGCAAACCAAGCTGGGGCATGAAGTCAGCCACGGCACGGTTAACCGGATGCTGGCATTGATCCGTTCCATCCTTCGGAAAGCCGCCTTGGAATGGGACTGGCTGGACAAGGTGCCGAAGTTTCGGTTGCTGCCGGAACCCAACCGCCGGATACGTTGGTTGACACCGGTGGAAGCGCAACGGTTGCTGGCAGAATTGCCGGATCATTTGCAAGCGATGGTGGGCTTTAGCCTGGAAACGGGATTGCGACAAGCCAATGTGACGGGATTGCAGTGGTCGCAAGTGGATGTGACGCGGCGGTGCGCCTGGATTCATCCCGACCAAGCGAAAGCGAGGCGGGCGATTGCGGTACCGCTGTCGCAAGCGGCAGTCGCTATCATCCGCACCCAGATGGGCAAGCACTTGACTTATGTGTTTACCTACCAGGGCAAGCCGGTGATCCAAGTGAACACCAAAGCTTGGCGGCAAGCGTTACGGCGGGCGGGCATCAAGGATTTTCGCTGGCATGACCTGCGCCACACCTGGGCATCTTGGCATGTGCAAAGCGGGACACCTTTGAATGTGCTGCAGGAGTTGGGCGGTTGGGAATCGGCGGAGATGGTGCGGCGCTATGGCCACCTGTCCAGCGACCATTTGTCCGGGTATGTGGACCGATTGGCCGCATTCCAACTGACCAAACCGGGACATTCTAGCTACGATTTAGCTACGGTCAATAAAAACGACTCTGAAAAATCATTATAAGTTACTGATTTTATGGAGCCAATGGCGGGAATCGAACCAGCGACCTACTGATTATGAATTAGCAACCCTCGTGTTTTACCCACTCTTACCCGCTTTTAATAAGCACTAATTACCCTTGTTTATCATAGTACTTAGGTTATAATAAGTCAGACGGTCTTTGAATTACTTTGATTCAATCTGCTTATTAATTGCTTATTAATTTTTGGGGTGGCTCGTGAAGCTGAACAAAACCATAGTTGATGCCCTTCCCTTTGCCGATAAGGGGCAAGTGTTCTACTGGGATGATGAATTGCCTGGGTTTGGCATGTACATCGGCAAGACGGCTAAGACTTGGTGTGTCCAGCAGCGCATAGCGAACAAGACCAAGCGTGTCGTACTGGGGAAATACCCCACCATGACGGCGGAACGGGCAAGGAACACCGCCAAAAAAAAGATAGGCGAGTTGGCTAGCGGCATTGATCCCACGCAGGTAAAGCGCGAAAACAAGGTTAAATCCGTCACCCTTGGCGAAGTCTTTACCGAGTTCCTTAAATCACGGACACTGAAACCCAAGACCGTAAGGGATTACACGGGGGTGATGAACAACATTTACCCAGACTGGCAAAAACTGCCCATCACCGACATCAGCCGTGATGCCGTGGAACGCCGCCATAACAAGGTAGGCACGGAACGGGGACATGCTTATGCCAACCTTGGGGCGCGTACCTTACGCAGCGTGTTGAACTATGCCTCTGCCAAGTACGAGACCGGAAAAGGCTTGTCGATACTGCCAGAGAACCCAATCAAGCGGATAAGCCAGACGCGGAGCTGGTACAAAGTTAAGCCTCGCACAGGCCACCTTAAAGCCCACCAACTGAAAGCGTGGTTCGGTGCCGTGCTGGCTATCGACAACGACACGATTCGGGATTACCTGCTATTCGTCATATTGACGGGTTGCCGCAAAGCCGAAGCCGCTAAATTGCAGTGGGCAGATATTGACCTGACCGACCGTAGCTATGTGTTGCGTGACCCTAAAAACCATCGACCGATGCAATTGCCCTTGTCCGATTACTTGGCGGCTATGCTCACTAAGCGCAAGGCAAACAGCACCAGCGTGTACGTGTTCCCTGGCGATGGCTTTAGCGGACACCTGCAAGAACCCAAGCGGCAAATAGCCAAGGTTATCGCCCAAACGGAGATGACATTCACCATGCACGACTTACGGCGGACATTTGTCACCATAGCGGAATCGTTGGACATATCGGCCTATTCGGTCAAGGCGTTGGTGAACCACAAGCAAGGCGATGACGTAACTTCGGGCTATATCCAGCTAAACGTGGAACGGCTAAGGCAACCCATGCAGACCATCACCGATTTTATGTTGAAATCGGCAGGGATAAAGGAGGCTGACATAGTGGATTTTAGCCAAGTTGTTAAGCGGGGTGCGTGATGGATGGCAGAGACCGCAACAAGTACACGAAAGGTGATGATTTTCCAGCGGCTGACATCTTTAAGGATTGGGACGGCGAAAGGGACGACATCATTTTTGGCCACATTCAAGAATTGGCGGTCTGGTACGACGGCTGGACGGACGGGGAAGAAACAAAATTCTACGAATTACTACTGAAAGGACAAAAATACCAAGGCGAACCCAAATATAACGCTTTTGCTAAAATAGCGGCCATGTTCCCAAGATATAAAACGGAGTTTAGCAAGCCATCCAGTGACTTACTAGGCTATTTGCCACCGTTGGCTGAGCGCTCAAGTATTAAGGAAAGGGTTAAACGTTTTGTTTGGCTAGATATTTTGAAGAAGAGAATAAAGGTGCTTGAAGATTCCATAAGTGACACTAGAAATGATGAACTCTGCCAATTAAACAAAACGATTGCTGAGATAGCGCGGCAACTCGATACACCTGGCTATCGTAGACAAATGGACAATCCCATTGATTTGGCGGTGTTTACGATATTGTTCGGTTCAGGACATTTGCCATTGCGTGAGGACTACACTATCAGCGAAGCGGGCATCTTCGCCATGTTACCAGAAACGGCAATGACAAATGAAAGGTGTGCGACATATCAAAGGAATGCTGACAAAATCAACTTAGAATTCCCTTGTGCTTATCCCGACATAATAAAATGGGCGGAATGGAACGAACTGATTGATGTCCTGATGGCTAGCGAATTAATTGCCGGAGCAAATCCCGAAACCCCACTGACCAAAGCCGATAAAATAGCACAGGAAGAACGCATACTAAAGAAGGGTCCGCCAACAGTTTCATTGCGATGCTTTGTCGATGAGATTTTAGGTGATGAACTTGATAGTTTTGAGACCCTACCAACATTTTATCGTTTGGTGGAAGCGCATGGGCTAGTTGTGTATGACGGGGTGATTGATAGCAACATTGTTTCATCCAATGATTTGCTGATAGCTTTGCGGCACCGAGAACAAGAAGCGGATAAAGCCTTCGATGATACCGATTTCTGGTTTTGGAAACCTTTTTTAAGGCCAGTAGGGAATGAAGTTGGCTACACTCTTTTCCGTGATGATGTTGCACGGGCATATCATAATGCTGGCAAGCCGAAATTCCCTTGGCTTGATTGGAACGGCAATATAGTTGCGTTGGAAGTTGAAGAACATATCAGCATTGATAACACCTGGGAGTTTGGGTTGGCCGCCAAACCGGAAGATTATCAAGACGCTATTAAGCAAGACGCATGGACATGGCAAGAAGCGTTATGCTGGTTGAAAGGCCGCTTTCCTGATAAGTGTCGGCTGCACCAATTGCCGAAATATTATAGTGAAGAAGCCGATTTGATTATGCGGGCGATTAAAGCGGGACGCATGACCGCTGGTAGCACTTCCCCTAAACAGTGGGTTGAATGGGCAAGGGAAAAAGGATGGGGCATTTCGCCACTAATCGAACAATACTTTCCCCCAGATAATGTTAGTGAGGATAAGGAAGTAAAACTGGAAACTGTAAATGATGAACCGCAGAAATCAGAGCCGATAAATAATTCTAATGTTAAACACAGTGTTGCAGGTGATCGTGAAGAACAAATAAAAGCGGTAAAAAAGGTAGCGGCAAACCTTGAAATTGAGTTGCTGGACATACCGTACGGTGGAGTGGTAAAAATCAAGGCCGAATGCCTTAATATCACAGGGTTTACCGATGCCAGCTTTGAACATACTTGGTCTGAAATGAACACGAGGAGGCTGGTCAAGGTGCGTAACAAAGAAAACTATATATCTCAAAAAGGGGGCAAAAGGGGGCAATAAAAGCGATAAAAATGCCTACCTTTGCCGTCTTGATTGCCCCCTAGTCAGGTATGTTCAAATTTAATCCGAGTTAAGAAAACAACTGAGGATTAATTAAATGACTATCGAAGATAACCGTACCAAATCGCTCCAAGATTTTTATTCAGCGCCAGACGAATCGCTATACGGGCAAACCGTCATAGCTGACGTTATCGACTGCTCAAAAGCAAAACTCGAACGCGACCGATGGGCTGGCACGGGCATTCCATTTATAAAAATTGGCAGGCAGGTAAAGTACCGGAAAGGCGATGTACTGAACTGGCTGAACCAACACCAGCCGCGCCAATCGACGAGCGAAACCAAAAGCGTCGCTGCATAAAAAAAGCCTAGCACTCAACGACAAGAGCTAGGCTTTCTGTGACCAATCTAACAACAGTATGGTTATTTTAACCGAATTTCATATGGATTGCATCTGTCCGCCTGGCCTATCCGACTATGAAGGATTTGACCATGACAATATTATCGACCAACACCAAACACCAGCAGTTACGCTTGCTGGCTTATCTACTTGCTTCCCCCATCACGACTACCGAAGCACGGCAAATTCTGGACATAATGCATCCAGCGGCGCGAATTCAGGAATTACGCGAGCTTGGGCATAACATTATCACTTTTTGGCAAACCGTAGACACTGGCAAAGCCAAGCATCGTGTAGCTCGATACGTCTTATTGAATGGTGGCAACGATGGGTAATCTCGCCTCTTTTGCGGCCTATCAGCCCATTGAACCAAAGACAGAACAACTGTTATCGCGGCTTAATGGCGTTAAAAACACTGGGCGCGACAAGTGGTTAGCTTTGTGTCCGAGCCATGATGACCGTTCACCAAGTCTTAGCATCAAGCAGGTTGACGACCGCATTTTAATCCGATGTTTTGCCGGATGTGGCTACTTGGACGTACTGGCGGCAATCGGCCTTGATGCCTGTGCGCTATTTCCTGACAAAATCCCAAGTCCTTATGAGAAGCCGAAACCCGTCCCACGATTCAACCGATCAGAATTGTTCGACATAGCCATAAGCGAAGCCGGAATTTTGGCGTTAGGGTGGAATGACCTGCTTGTTATTGGCAACGTGTCAGAAGCCGACCAAGAACGTGTCCAACGGGCTTACAGCACGGTCATTGATTTGTTGTGCGAGGTGCGAAGATGAAATCCTTGGATGACAGATTAACAGGTGCGGTAACATCAATCAGGCAACAAACAGCCGTTGAAGATTTAAACGAGAAATCACCCAAGCTCAAGGCAACAAAGGCTTTGCTGGCTAATGTTGAGTGGGTTGACTTGACCAAAGTTTGCGAATCGCTTGGCTGGAGAAAAGACGGCGAAAAACTGCCGAGCCAGAAGCATTACAAAGTTGCCATTGTGCATACGCTGGTTCAAGTTGCCAAAAAACATCATTGGCATGTTATTTTCGATACGGGCTTTTTTTATATTTTCAATGGCGCGTACTGGGTGGCACTGGAAGACCCGGAAGTGAAGCAGCTTCTTAAAAACGCCGCTATCAAGATGGGTTACATCGAGATTGAATGCCGTGACTCAAAGTTTGTGGACAACTTGTTTAAACAGGCTGAGCAAGATGGTTTTTTCAGTGAAAAAAACTACGCGAAGCAGTCCATCATCAACTTGAAGAACGGATCGCTGGTGTTAGATGACAAAGGCATTAACATAAAGTCGTTTGATTACCGAGATTTTTTGACTCACCAACTGAACTTTAATTATGACCCTAAGGCCGTTAATCAAACATTCCTGACTTACCTGGAACAAGTGCTGCCAAACCAGGACACACGCAAGACCTTACAGCAAGTGGCTGGCTATTTGTTTGTAAAAGATTTGAAGATGGAAAAGGTTATTTTCTTGTTTGGCTTTGGGGCTAACGGTAAGTCGGTATTTTTTGAAGTGCTAAGTGGCGTGATCGGCATCAACAATATCAGCAACTATTCCCTGGAATCACTCACCGACGATAAGGGTTACAGCCGCGCCATGATTAAGGACAAAATCGTGAATTACGGCACAGACATTCGCCTAACCCGAATTGATGCAGGTAAGTTAAAAACGCTGGCTTCTGGTGAACCTATCGAGGCGAGGTTGCCGTACCGTGACCCGTTCATCATGAACGATTACGCCAAGTTTATTTTCAACGTCAACAAAATGGATTCGGCCAATATTGAGCATACCCACGGTTTCTACAGGCGGCTGTTAGTGATACCGTTTAACCAAACCATTGCTGATGACAAGCAGGATAAGGACTTACACAAGAAAATCCTTGTTGATCGTGCTGGCTTTTTGAACTGGATAATTGAGGGCGCGAGGCAGGTTATAGAAAATCGCGATATTTTTATTTCCGATGAATGCCTTAAATTCAAGCAACAGTTTATTCGTGAGACGGATTCCGTGGCTATGTTTGAAGACAATATTTTGGAAGACCTGAAAGGCAATATCTATTTCAAGTCTGTTACCAATGCCCATAAAGAGTACAAGGAGTTTTGTGTAGAGGCAGGTAAAAAACCCTTAGGCCGTACCAATTTCAGCAAGGGCATGGTGGCATTGGGTTTTGAAAAAAGCAAGAAAGATGACGGCCAGATGCTTGAAAAAAACTACACGCAAGAAAAAATGTTTAAATGATTTGTCAGAACGTCAGGCTTGAGGTTTTGGCTCTAACAATCAGCAGCTTATCCCTGACAAGTTGGCTTTTATTTTGTCAGTAGTTTGTCAGGGGCGGGTTTGTTTTGTCAGGTGGGGAATATTTTACAATTCGTTTTCCTGACAAAGTGAGTACCATTCATGACATTTATAAAGCATTTCGTCAGGCTATTGTCAGGACACAATCCCAGTAATCATGCGGCTTACAGGCTAAGCCTGACAAACTGACAAATAGTCTACAACCTTTTTCTGAGCATATCTTTTGGATAGCTCGAAATTCGTTAGTGGGTTATGAGTAGTTTGTTCATTATTTTGACCTGTACATTATTAATGAACAGACTAAAATAATGTACACGGACATCAAAAGGGTTGAAAAGTGAAGGACTTAGAGATAGAGCTATTAGATAAGGCAATAGAAGCCCTTGCTAAAATTGGCAATGTTAACATTAACATAGAGCATTATTTCAATGATTATCCAGAAATTGATGCCACAGGAACTTTGACTACAGATAGCGTGGATATTCCGCTTGCAATAAAGATTAAAGCGCATTTAATCACAGTCTCAGCGGGGCTATTAAAGCCAAAAAATAGTTACAAACAATTGCTTTTGGTTGCTAATTATGTAAATCCGGTTATTGCTGAACGCCTAAAGGAACAAGGCATTTGGTTTCTTGATGCCGCAGGAAATGCCTACATCAATCACAACCCAATCTATATCTACGTCAAAGGCAATAAGCCACTAGAAAAACCAGCGACGCGCCCAATAAGCAGAGCTTTTCAAATTACAGGGCTTAAGGTCGTCTATGCCCTTTTGTGTAATCCTGAACTCGTCAATGCGCCTTATCGTGAAATTGCCCAAACAGCAGACGTTGCTCTAGGCACGGTAGGCTGGGTGATGACAGACCTCACGCAACTTGGTTTTATTGTCGATATGGGACGCGGGGGGCGTCGATTAAGGGATAAGCGGAGATTGCTTGAGCGTTGGGTCATTGCCTATCCTGAAAAATTGCGCCCTAGACTTGAAATAGCCCGATATAAAGCCCCCCTGCCTAATTGGTTGCAGACAGTGGATTTACATGATTTTCAAGCACTTTGGGGCGGTGAAGTTGCCGCCGACAAACTTACCCACTATTTAAAACCAGAGATAATCACCATTTACTTACCGGAACAGCAGAAAACTAAATTTTTTATCAAAAATAGACTGCGGAAAGACCCAGCGGGTGAAATTGAATTGCTCAAAACCTTTTGGGACATTAACGATGCCACAAACAAACCATCACTGGTAAACCCCATACTAATCTACGCCGACTTGATAGCAAGCGGTGATCCTAGAAATATCGAAACGGCGCAAATCATTTATGACCAAGAACTTGCTGAACATTTCCGGGAAGATTAGCGAACCGATAGTCAAAATCTATGAATTGATTGCTGAGGTTGCTAACCAGAACGATACGCAATTCTTTATCATAGGTGCATCGGCAAGGGACATAATCTTTGAACACGCTTACGGTATAAAAGCACCAAGAGCCACGCGGGACATTGATCTGGCGGTACAGGTTGCCACATGGCATGAGTTTCAACGGCTAAAAGATCAGCTCATTGCGACGGGGCAGTTTGGCAGCACCAAAATGGTACAAAGGTTGATGTACCAAAACAATATCCCAGTGGATATTGTGCCGTTCGGGACAATCGAAAGTGAGGGCATTATTAGCTGGCCGCCTGAAAACGACATCGAAATGAACGTAACGGGTTTTCAAGATGTTTACGACAACACCCAACTAGTCAGGCTAAGAGAAAACCCTGAGTTAGATATGTTTGTGGTAACACCTGCTGGGCTGATGGTTTTAAAAATCATGGCTTGGGATGAACGTAAATCTTTAACTCAAAAAGATGCTTTGGATATTGAATTTATTTTGCAAAATTATGTGGACGCAGGGAATGAAGGCTCTTTATGGGAATATTATGAGGATTTAGCCGCTGATGAAAATCATGATTATAATTTGGATGGAGCAAGGATTCTAGGCAGGGATATGGCAAAAATACTTTCCGCGCAAAGTAAACAATTAATCCAAAATATCTTAGCCGCCGAAACTGGCGAACAGAAAATTTATCGGTTAGTAGAAGCCATGAGTAACTTGGAACAATTTGAACAACGCCTTGAGTTATTGGAAACCTTCAAACGTGGCTTTAATGACTAGTCGCTTTGGAACATGCTAAGAAATTTAACGAGCCGAAAGCCAGTCAACCGCTAACCCTTTGTTGCCGGATCATTTCCAGTTCAATTTGCTTTTCGGATATTTGTTGCCTGAGTTGGCGTTCCAGATCGCCCAACGGGTTGCCGCCCATTGCTTCGGCTTCGGTGACGGTGAGTTTTAATTCGTACAATTCATGGGCTGTTTGAGCAGCAATTTCTTGCTGGGCTTGATCCAGTCGGCGGCGTAATTGGGCTATGCGGCGAATGGTTTTAACCAGTCGAGCGGAAACGTCTTCGCCTATTATGGCTTCGGGATCATGGCCGAATTCGATAATCAACTTTTCGATTGCCGCCTTATCGCCTTTCTCATAGGCGACATTGACCTTTGCCATGATTGCATTTCGGCGGTTGCGTTCGGCATCGGTAGTGGCACGGTCAGGGTGCATCAGCTTTGCCGCTTGCCGGAAGGCTTGCTTTAATTCCGGCGTTATTTCTGGCGGCGGTGGCGGCTGTTTTTCTGCCAGCCCTGCTTCTTCGGCGGATTTTTTTGCTTGTTGTTCGGCGGCTTCGGCTTGTGCTTGGGCTTCGGCATTGTCCAGTTCTAGCCCTGCGGCTACCCTGGCGATTTGTGCGATAAGCCGATCCAGTTCCGCAAACAACCTTCCAACGGTTTGATAGTAATGATACTGAAACTGGGCGGTTTCTACCTTGAGGGTTTCCAGAGTTTCTTCGGCGGTAACAACTTGGTCTTCCAGAGTTGCCAGTTCGCTTTCCAGGCGGGTTAGTTCTTGTTCTTCGGGGAGCATTATGTTTCGTTCCAGTTGTTTCGAAGTTTTTAAATCCGCTATAGCTTGAAATATTTCTGTTATTCAGTGGCAGATATTCCAATTTTCAACACAAATCAATGAAAGTAGCCCACTCACCGACTTTAGCCAACTAGCTCACCACCACATGAACACGCAAGATTACCATTTTTATGTCGGGTTTTTCCCTGGGTGCAACATAACCCACAAGTTCGCTGGCAATCTGTGCATATCATGATATTTTCAAATTTCCATCCTACTCCGCATGAGTCGCAGTAATCACGTTCCCACATACGATCATCCCACCAATCTTGGGGTTGTTCAGCTAGAGAAGCCGCTAAAAACTCATGGACAATTTTGAGATACCGTCTGCTTTTCCTCCGGCGCTCGTCGTCCAACAATAAAAACTGGATAAAGGCGATCCTTTGAGTAAATCTTCGGTTCGTCTGCCGTTTAAAATCCAATGACTAGCTAAAGCTTCAAATCTTTCATGGGCTGAAAGATTATGTCCTAAGTTGTTAGGAACTGACTTCCTAATAAAATCGGGGCTATATAGCTTGCCTAAATACCATTTAGCATCTTCATCACCACTTTCAGCTTGATGTCGATACCATGATTCTAGCTTACCTTCTTCATACAGTTCTTTTTCTATTCGACGGCCATATAAGGGCATATTTTTTAGAGGGTATTTATATTTAGGGTCTATAGCTTTCTCTAGCCAGAACACGGATGTCATATGGTTTTCATTTACGCCATCACCCAAACTATACATCCAGCCTAAATTCCATTGTGCCGCCCTATGACTCTGTTCGGCAGCTTGTGTATACCAATATGCAGCTTCTTTGAAATTTTGTTCTACACCGTGTCCATATTGATACATCCAGCCTAAATCAAATTGGGCTTCCGCAACATCTTGCTCCGCATATTGCTTCGACAAATTGAACACTCGTTTTTCATCCGATTCTGCAACGAGTGCTTTTCGATAAGCTTGAATAAAATTAGTGTGTTGACCAGCTTTTTTGTTCCAGAATGCGGCCTTTTCATAGCTTTGAACAACATCGCCATAACCGTGATAGTAATATAAGGCTAGATTTATTTGTGCAGCCTCCAATCCACTCTCTGCCGCTTTGCTGTACCAGTAGTACGCTTCTTTTCGGTCTCTTGCGATACCGCAACCATCATCAAGAATATCGCCTAATAAATTTTGGGCATTCGGGTTGCCCTGTTCAGCCGCTTTGCGATACCAAAATAGAGAAAGTTTATCGTCTTGATTTATGCCATGACCATTTTTGTAGGCTACTGCCAAAAACCATTGCGCCCAAACTTCACCAGCGTTAGCCTGCTCAAGATACCAGCCAAAAGCAAGCTCATCATCTTCTGGAAACCCTAGACCTTCCCATGAATACTGAGCGACACAAAATTTAGCTTTTTTATGTCCTCTTTCAGCAGCTTGCAAATACCAGTAAAAGGCTAATTCGTCATCTTGTTCTAGCAAGCCAGTGTCATGTTCGTATTGATAACCAATACCAAATTGGGCATTTGTATGACCAGCCACAGCAGCCTCCATTTGCCAGCTTAGTGCCTCGTCGTAATCTTGTTCAACGCCTAAACCAAATTCGTACATACAGGAAACATTGAACATGCCAGTCGCATCACCGATGCCAGCAGCCGTTTGATACCAATGCAGTGCAAGTTTATAGTCAAGTTCGACTGCTTCCCCAAGGCGGTATAAAGTACCTAAATCGTTCCAAATATCAGGGTCATTTTGTTTACGGTTATCAAAACAAAAAGCAAATGCCAATTTAGAATAAAATCGGGAAAGGTGGTTATTTTCAGGTACGCTTTGTTTGCCTTTATAAAACTGTGAAATAGGGAAATAGGCTTTGCCATATCCATAATCAGCCAATGTTTTAAAGGTTTCAAAAACTTCAGCTAATTCAGCTAGTTCTTCGTCAGCCCAACAATTACCAGTGCAATCCTGATTACCATCATTAGTTATTCGATTATAAATATTCCGTGCTTTCCGGTAAGGGGCATCCAGTTCAGTCCGTGCAATCCCAATTTCTTTATTCTGAATGGCAATTAAAGCACGACCGATCAGGCTGGAAGTGGGCGTTGCAGTGGCATTGACGGCACGGCTTTCGGTAATCTGCGGCAGTTGGTCAGCCATGTTTGGGGGCGGTTTGGCTTTGGCATCTGCATGATGAGTTTGCCGATTTCTTTGCGCCCTAGCAGGTTTACATTGGATTGTTTGGCGAGTTCTAACGCGTTGGGCGTGTAATTGCCGGTGGTAACAACCCAGGCACTATTGCAGCGGTAATACGCCATGCCAGATAAGGCTTCTTGCACTGCGCCTACGCCAACACTGCCAACCCAACGTTTGGCCTGGACGGCAATTTTCTGTTTGTCTTTGTGCAGGAGCAGGTCTGCGCCATAGTCCCCGGTTATGGGCGTGGTTTCTACGTGATAGCCGTGGCTTTTGAACAATCCGGCGAGATAGCCTTCAAACTCCGTACCCGTGAGCTTTGCCAACTCGTTAACCTGCACAGAACCATAATGCTGCTGCCAGCGTTCATGCTCATTTTGTTTATGGCGTAAGTCTTTGTGTTGTTGTTTGGCAAACGCCAAGGTATCGCGCACGTAACGGGCTTCGCGCTCTGCTTGGGATGGTTGAGGTTTTGGCGCGGTTGGTTTTGCGGGTGCGTCACTGCCAAATATCCAATCTGTTAGCCAGTTCATGAGAGTAGGTTCTTGATTCCTCAGTTGGTGCGGCTGAATGTTGATATGTAAGCCTTGTTGGATTGGCTAATCATGCCATAAAAAGTAAGGACAAACAAAGTATAGCTAACTTAATAAAAGCCGATAAAAGATACTGTGATGTAAATTCAACTTTTAAAAAATAAATAGGCTAAATGCGACCTAAGCCACACAAAGCTAAATGGAAAGCGGAACTACCGATAGTTCTCTTGCTATGACAAAATGCCTGATAAAAGCAGGAAATAACAGATGGGTAAATTCAAAGAAGGTGAATCGGGCAATCCAAGTGGCCGACCGCCTGGGTTAACAACGGCGAATAAAATCCGGCACGAAATCCAAGAATCCTTGCCTAGCATTCTGAAAACCGTAGTAAAGGCAGCACAATCCGGCGATATGGCGGCCTGTAAGCTGATCCTGGACAGGGTTTGCCCGACGATAAAGTCAGTAGCCTTGCCTATCAATCTACCCTTTAGTGGCGGACTGGTTGACCAAGGCAATGCCGTTATTCAGGCTACGCTAACAGGGCAAATCCCACCAGACATTGGCGCACAATTGATAACGGCATTGTCCAACCAAGGCAAGCTGGTTGATTTGGAAGAGATGTCGGACAGGCTGGCGCGTATCGAGAAACAATTGTCAGCGAGGAAATGATGCAACACGCACAAGTTGAAAAACTGTATAACAAATTAACTCCTGTTGAACAAGCAAACCTTGTCGTTGAAGCCATTGCGCGTAATGACGATGACGAAATGGAGGTTATCGTCAATAGCCTTGAAAAGCGCACCTACCGTATTTGGAATCCGGAGTACACATTCAGGAAGGAGGGGCTTATGACATTGGCTATGACTTACGGTGTTAGCTACTGGAAGCACCGAGAATTGTTTATCCGGGCGATGAGTGTTTATGACAAGGGCAATAAGGAAACGGCTTTTATTTTCTTGCAAGCAGCCGCCCAAATTAGGGGGATGGAGGTAGCTTTGAATAATGTATGCAGCCGAATCAAAGTCGATGTTGAAGCGATCAAAACACTTGCTGATTGCAAAGGCGAAATTGCCTTTGGCGATGATGCCGACCCAGAAATCGTTGCAGAATATACTGAGCTGTTTATCAACATGGTGAACCTATGAAGGCCGCTCAAATGGATAAGCTCTACTCAAAACTTACGCCGCACGAGCAAGCGGCACTGGCGTTTGAGGCCATTGCCAATAACGACGATGGCGGGAGAGAAATGATTGTCGGCAGTGTCGAACACAAAGACTACCGATGTACCCACTGGGATTTTAGGTCGCGTTTATTGGGCTTGACGACCCTAGCCAGCTATTACGCGCTGATCTACTGGAAAACCCGTACTTGTTTGGCGGTGGTAGGCAGCAAGTACAACGAGCGCGGCGACGAAGCCGACCAAAAAGCTGCTTTTGAATTTTTGGACGCACTGATAGCGATGGAATGCGCCTTGCATGAAGTATGTGCCAAGCTCAATATTGATGTGCTGGCGGTGAAGAAACATGCCCGATGCGAAGATGAATACACCCCTGACAAGTACGGCAACGGTGAATTGGTGGAGGAGTATGTCGGGTTGTTTATGGGGCTTGTCGGGGTTAACGAAGGCTAATCCGAAAAAACCACCAGACGCGGCTTGTCCGTGCCGTCCGTGCAGATGCCCAGCAACTTGGCACGGATATTCATATCGTGGGTTTCGACAAATGTGATTTGTGCCAGTGCGTCTTTCTCGTTTTCTGCGATGACGACCGCATCAAGCTCGTAGATGCCATCTAAAACACCGTCAGGGTGGAGCCTGAATTGTTCCCAGTAGATGTGGTAGATGTTCATAATTAGTAAGGATTGTCACCGCTTGCCTAGCTATAAACTGCACGGTAAAGGACGTGGTATTTTCCCTCCAGTTCGACAGACAAGCTTTCGGCCAGTTGCTTGCCTTTGGCGTTGAATGCTTCCCAGTCAAAACCAGGTTCACCGCAGTGTCTCTCAAAATCCAATATCCAGTCCTTAAACTGGGCTGTCAGCAAATCGCTAATTTCGTAATCGTCAGGAAAACCATAAACGCCAGCAATGTTACTGCCGACATAACGCGTTTGTTCTGATGCTTCTTTAATCCAACCATAATCACCTATTCCGTTTTCGGCCATGATGGTGATCGTTTTATTTGGAGACAAAACCACCAGGCTCCCCCTGCCAAAGCAATTCGCAATCGCTGAAATCATCTTCATCGTAATTGGTTTGCTTATCAATAAACTCAGCCGTATTGCTCGGATCAGTTATTTCCATCCAATGGATATGACCGTCGATTTCGGTGACCAACATCCATCGTTTCTCACCCATACAAGCCCATTTTCCGCTTCCGATATAGACCTGTATCGGCCATATATCACGGTCGAGGCAATCCACAAAGGCAAAGCTTTTACGTGCGTTAGGGTTTGGCTTGGCGGTATCTGGCAGGGTTTCGGGAAATGGTTTCCACATGGGCAATACCTCACAAGCAATGGATAAAATAGCCAGTCAGTGCGATATCCAAATCCACCCCGGCCAAACGAGGCGGAACGGCCTATAACTGGCTCCAAGCACTTGCCACAAGGGAAAGTCCGCGACAATCCCATCCGGTACCGATAACCAGACACCCTTTGCGAACCTGCCCCCAATACAATCGGTGGAGGCCATCCAAACGGGACACTGGGTAGTGGCAATTTGGCAAACTGCTAAGGTTGTATGCCTACAATGCGGACATACGCGCCCGCTGGCTCTTTCCAAGATTATTTTCCATGGCGAGTTCCAGCCTTAACCACCCACCGCGCGTGATGCACCTCTTTCGAGTCCCCCGCTGAAACGTCCGAAACGTTCGGTAGGCTGGCTTACAACATCCACTAAAACGGAGCGAACCCGTTTCAAATGCCCTTGGCGGCATAGCGGCTTTACTGCTTGCCCGGAATAAGCCAAGACCGGGCAAGCCTCAACGCTGCCAATGGTTAAAACACCCAATTCCTAATTACGACGGCTCAGGTAAACCTGAGTTTGGTGCGAATCTGAAAACCGCGTGTGGTTCAATTCAGAATCGGGTTAAAACACCCGATGTGTATGGAGTCGGCATCTAAAAGCGCCTCGTCCCACTCCTTTCGGGGCTTAAAACACCTACACCCCAACTCAACAGGCGCGTCACTTTTCAGCCGCATAAACTCGAAGTCTTTCCTGCCCCTACGCTGGGACGTGGGCTTATTGCAACCTGCCGTGTACGCGGACGGCTCGAAAGCTCTTGGATATGTGCGAAACAGCACTCCGCCACGGTCAGGCTTACTGCAACACCTCTCAGTTTCCGGGCTACGAACCCGTAGAGCCAGTGTAGCCAATAACGCCCTTGCTTCCCAAATGCTCGCGCACCGTTGGTAGCTCCAACACCAAGCAGGCCACGCTTGGCTGACTTCTGACCCGCTCCACAAGGGCATTCCCCCACGGCAGCGTTCAAAATACTTGCCGCATCCCAAAAAGGGGCAGAGCCACAGTCCGCAAATCGAAGGGGGATAAGATATTACCACAGTCCCGTGCTGGATAAAACACCGTAAAAGACGTTAAAAGACACTGGGGTTATAATATTGGCTTAACGACAAGCAATGCGTGGAGTGCTGCATAAAGATGGGCTACCAACAAATTATCACCATTGAACCCGGGGAACGGGGCGGCAAGCCTTGCATCAGGGGCTAGCGAATCACTGTCGATGATGTCCTTTGGTATTTCGCGGCGGGTATGACAGAGCAAGAGATTCTGGATGACTTCGACTATTTGACCCACGAGGACATCTTGGCCTGCTTTGCCTTCGCGGCGGACAGGGATCGTCATACCCGTATAATCGGCGGATGAAGTTATTGTTCGACGAGAACTTGTCGCCCAAACTGGTGCAAGCAATGCCCCAAGGATGTTTATGAACGCCAAGGTTGGCCCGTTTTCTTTCCGTGCCCAATGCCCTTAATTAAGGGGCGATTATTTCTTGAAAACAACCGACCGTTACCGCCAGCCATGCGGTTTTTTTGTGCCTGATCGTTGCTTATTTTGAGGCGGTTTTATCCCAACTGCTTATTATGTGCTTATTAAAACTCAACGCAGAAAGAACTTGTTTTTTAAGTTATTGATAACATGGAGACAATGATGGGAGTCGAACCCACGACCTACTGATTACAAATTAGTTGTCCCTAGGTTTTTAAGCATTTGAATCTCATAGCACTTATATATTAATATATTGATATTATTGCGATTATACATTTCTTTACATTTCTCCAGCTTTCGTTAGAATACCCAAAACAGCACTCAATCCTTGACCCGGCATTGACCCAGAATTGACCCCAAAGAACATCTGATTTTGTATTTGCACAAGTGGCGGTAGTACCTATGCCCGAAAAACTCAACTTCACCCAAACCAAGATTGAAAACTTACCCATACCGAAATCAGGCCGGTTGGATTATTACGACACCGACAAAACCCGCTTAACATGTCGGGTAAGCTCTACCGGGGTAAAGTCATTTGTTGTGCTGAAATGGAACGGAAAATCGGCGCAGCGAGTTACCATAGGCCGTTTTCCTGATGTGACCGTCAGCGAAGCGCGAAAACAGCATGATAAAATTCTGGGTGACCTGGTAACTGGCATCAATCCCACCGAGGAAAAGCGCAAGCAGCGACACCGCAGCCTGACTTTGCAAGAATTGCTTGATCGTTATATCTCGGATAAGTCCGATCTCAGGGAAGCATCCATTAAAGATTACCGGCAACAGTTAAAGACCGGCTTTTCGGACTGGCTTGATAAGCCGATTAACAGTATTTCCCGTGAGATGGTGTTGGCACGTCGAAAACAATTCACCGGTGCACGTGACAATAAAATGCGGGTATTGCGCCTGTTGATGCGTTATGCCGTAGTAACGCTCAAAGCGTTAGACGAAAATCCAGTTGATGTGATCCGTGACGGTGGCTTATGGGCACGGCCTAAACGTAAAACCCGCATGATACAAAGTGACAACTTGAAGGACTGGTTTCAAGCCGTATTGAATTTGAACAATGAAAAAGCCATGGTGTATTTATTACTGTTATTGCATACTGGTCTTAGGGATCAAGATATCCGTTATCTGGAATGGCAAGACGTGGATTTGAAGAATAACTGTTTTATTGCGCGAGACACTAAAAACCATACTGATTTTACAGCTTACATTGCCCCACAAATAATACATTACCTGAAAAGTTTGCAAAAAATAACTGGAGAAAGCTGTTATGTTTTTCCCGGTGAACACAAAGACGGCGTGATGGGAATACCGCGTAAACCCATAGCACAGGTAACTAAGGAAACTGGGATTGTGTTTAGCAGTCATGATCTAAAGAGGACCTTCTTAACTATTGGTGAAGCGACCATGGTTCCCTTCTCGTTACTTAAAGCCCTAGCAAACCACAAAACCGACATCGATGTGACGGGTGGCTATATCAATGCTGAGGCTAAAACATTAAGGGCGGCAACATACAAAATTGCAGATTATATTCATGTGCATGTCCAACCAGAAAAGTCTTAAATTTTTCGTTATTGATTAATAAGCCACAGTCTAAATTGTTCGATGAATGATCAGAAAAACATGCTTAAAAACATTTTTTGTAAAAGTTCAAATGAAATAATTATTTGATAGTACTGGTTTCAATAAACGCTTTTAGGTCGCTGGTACGGTATTTAATTTGTCGCCCAATCCGAACGTAGGGAATACGTACTTCACCAGTTGAACGCCATTTAATCAAAGTTGCCGTCGGAATGGCTAGCAAGTTCGATGCACCTTCGGTGTCGGTTAGCGTGTCTAGATCTAAGGACAGTTCCTGTAGTTTCATATCATATCCTCGCAGAATGTCTGAGATAAGCTTTTTAGTCAGAATCATAGTTTGTTTGCCCCCTCTGCCCTCGAATCACAAAAGCTGAGTTAGAATAAAACTTATCCTTTTATTCAAATCCAATATTTCTCGCTTACAATCTGTAGTTGACCTATCGACCTGACTGTCAAACGTCAATTTCAATTCAATGAATTTAGTTGAAATGGAAACTTGGGCAACACATCATGCCCAGCATCCCAGAGCCAAGTATTAATGTCGCTGTTGCCGATTAACTCACTTAGATCATGCCTATAAATTTCAGTGGCTGATGCAGGGCAGATAAACAATGCGGTTATACTCTTGTCCTTACCGGACAAGAGTACGCTTGCCGTAGGAACAGTTGACGGCAAGTTATACCGCAAACATTTGATAAAGCGCTGGTTGGCTTGCGTCAATGAATTGATCAACCTAAGTTCATCGGCATTGTCATAGGGTATCCAGTTTTCAGTCACCATCATCAAGGCGATTTCTTCAAAGGAAGGAATGCCAGAATCATTGATCCCAAACGTCCCGATAACCATCAAATGCCCGTTTTCATTGGCCGACCATAACTCAAGTTCAACATTGAATCGCTTACACACGCGGTGATAAATGTCATCGTTCAACATAATAGGAAAATCCGGCAAGTGCTTGACAACCATTTTGTAGCCAAATCGAGCCGAAGTGATTTCTTTCACCTCGCCCACCATAAGCATAAGCTGCTTATATTTATTGTCACCGTTTCTTAACGAATGGATGCCGGCAAGCCGTCTTTGGGTTAGTTCGTCTTTCTGGTCAAGCTTAAAAGTTTCAGGGATATAAAGTAGGGTATCTAGCGAAACATTTTTGGCTGTTTTATCCTTGGCTGCTTCATAAAGGTATTTACGGATGACATACCAATTCCGTTTACCAGCCATACCGGATGACCATTTATTGAATCCGGCCTGTTCCCACAGGTAATGCAACGTGCCCCGCAAGCTCAGTTTGTTGCCGTCGGTCTTGACGCTGCCCTTTTCCTCGCCATTGCCGGTGGGGATTGTCCGAGTCGGGCCTTTCGACAAGGAGAACCCGAACTTGAGCGCTGTCAGGCCATCCGCGCTATTTTCCTTAATGGCCGATCCCAACACTTGGCCTAAGCCCGACAAGCCTACTGGTATTTCGTAAGAGCCGCACTCAAGGTCGTGGTCGCTGCCCGTGTTGGGCATACGCTTGACAATCAAATGGCCGTTCACCTGGGCGATATACATCGCAACGGGTGGTTGTTTACAGGTGCATAATGGTCGTACCTTTTGGGGATAGGCCGTTTTCAAGGATGCTTGGAAGTCTTTGTCGTCCAAAGATATTTTCTTGCCCTGAATGATGTATTGCACTGCCATCCGGTTACCATCCTGCAGTGGCTGGTGTTTCCCCAAACCAGCCACGTTGTTTGAATTGGAGCGGATAGGCATTAAGCTTGTCGAAGCCTTTGACCCTTATCGGTGCAGAATAGGCCGAGAATTGTTGTCGGTATTGGGTGGATTTCCCTTGTTTAAACGGCTTTGCCGATTGTGGTGGCAAATGAACTAATAATTCAGGCGCAGTTTGCTTGGCGTCTGAACGGTCGGCAATTTTGGCCGCCCGTCGAATGAGTTTTAAGCGATAGGTGCTATTGTAGTAAGGTGTCCTGGAGTGGTAATTTGCGGCGCGTTGCCAGATGTCGCCCTTGTCATATTGGAGATGGCCAGCAAGCCGCCATGCAGCCAATAAATAGGGGTAACAGCCTTTGGCCAAGACATGGTGTTCGCGGATGCCGTATTTCCGTAAATCCATTAGTGAAACCGTGTTGATTTGCATTGTCCCATAATCATACGTACCATTGTTGTTGCGTACTTTTTGTCCCGGCTTTCCGCCTTCCTGTTCTGCCACTGCCAGCAAGACCAAGGGAGGGATTTGGTAATGGTTCGCCGCTTGGATTGAACATTCAATCCGTTCTTCTTGGTAATGTGCTGGAATATCCGCTTGCATGGCTTGTTTACCCAATTTTCGTCTTTTTATCCCGGAAAGTAGCGACTTCAGCATTAAAGTCAGGAATTTCTTTGCTGGTTTTCATGCCTCCACGTTGTTGTGCTAATGCCCCCGGATTGACAATCGCCGTCGCCAATTTGCCGCCAAAGGTGTTTTCACGGATATTCTGCTTTGTTTGGGCGATTTTATCTTTCGCCAACTCGCCAATACCCCTGGCCAGGGCTTTGCCCATCGATTCACCGCCGCCTTTTTGGCTGGAAACTGATGAAGACGGGCTTGAACTACTGGCTTGTTGTTCAGTCTGGTTTTCACTGGAAGTTAATGGGCTTGTGTTTCCAATACCACCGATGCTGCCGACCGCATCCCCCATCGCCGATGCGAGTGAGTTGCTGCCTGAATTATTGGTATTGCTTCCGCTATTTCCTAACATGGATGACGTGTTGGAAGCAGTTTGGTTATCTCCGCTTGAACTCTTCATGGCTGCTTGAATTGCCATAACGCCACCTGACATCGATTGTGCTGTTGAAATAGCTGCTTGGGCGGCTTGGTTTGCAACCGCTGCGGCTGTTGCGGCACCGGCCAGCAATGCGCCCGTTCCTGCTTGCCCAATATGGCCAGTATTGATATGCCCAGTGACGATGGAAGACACCATCGTTGGCACTTTATTCGCCAAGCTATACAAGGCAATGGTGGCCAGCAGGATAACGCCCAGTTCTTTTAATACTACCTCAGCAGATAAGGTATTGATTAAATCACTCAAGAAAGTTTGACCAATGCCGACAATTAAGATCATGACCATCAACTGCGTACCCACCATCAACACATTCTTATAGAAAGCAATGGCAATATCGGAAGTCCACCGTGAACCGCCAAAGCCTAAAAAGAATATTCCGGCATACGCCAAAATCCAGCCTGCGATTGTGAGCAACATCATGTTGACAGCAATCAAGCCGAACAACGCCAAAATGACCAAGGCAATCCCGGTGGCGACGATGGCCTGCGCCATCGACCCGATTGAGAAATCCGTGGCATCGATTATTTTGGTAAAAAAATCCAGTGCCATATTGATGACTGTTCCCGGTGTTACCACACTGGAAACATGTGCGGCTTCACCAGCAATCCCTTTCAAGGAATCGATAAATGCCATTGCCATCTGTGGGCCGTTGTCCAGCAACCATAAATAAAACCCGGTGAAACCCAAAAAGCGGATCAATTCAACAAAGAAATCTGAAATGTCGGCTTTTTTAAGGGCCAATATGCCAAATGTCCATACCATACTGATGAGCGTCAAACCCCAAAATAATTGGTAGGCGTGTTTTTTGATCGTGCTTTCCCAGCCAGTTGCCGCCGTTTGGTATTTGGCCATCACTTGATTAAAAGCATCGGCATCCAGTGCAGCGGCAGACACCTCATTGGCTACCATTAGCGATAGGCATAACACCAAAATAATACCGACGTTTTTTCTGCTTGGCATGTTTTCACCTAGTACCCGGTCGCCTTTGCGGGTTTGTAAGCACCTTGTTTAAACTTTTTCATTTTGGAGGCGGGTATTTTATTGGGCTCAGGGTGGGTAGCGGCCAATTTAGCAAGCAATGTACTTTGCTCTGCTTGCGTGGCCTGGATGCTTTTTAGAATAGAGATAAGCTGTTCTATCTCCTGACCTGTCTGATGCTTGTTTACTTCATTGCTTACTAACTGGTTCAAAACTATTTGGGTTTCTGCCTGTTGACGATAAACGACGGCTAGCCCGCACATAACCAGGCTTAACAAGACAATAATGGCGGCTTTCAATTTATGCTGGATGATGATGGATAAGAAGTTCATGGCACTAATAACCAATTTCCTTTGCGGGTTTGTAAGTCCCGCTTTTGAATTTATCCATCTTGGTTTTTTGTTCTGTAGCTACATGGTGTTGCAAAAGGTTTTGTTCACCTTTCTGGTTAATCACAATCACCAAGACGGCTAGAATTAAAACCAGCAGCACAACAATGCTGGCCATTCGGTTTTGACGAAATAATAGGATGATAGTTTTCATAACATTAATACCCCGTTTCTTTGGCAGGCATGTATTTGCCGCTCTTAAACTTTTCCTCCAAGGCCATCGCCCTGGCTTCCTTGTCGTTCTGGACTTCCATTTGGGTAGCCAAGGCATTTTGTTGTGCTAACAATAGTCCCCGAATTTGGAGCAATTGGTTAGTTTGTTCGCTGGCCAGTTCGTTGGCGGCTTGCAGGACTTGTAAACGGCCTGTCGATGATTGGGCGGCTTGTTGCAATTCCTGCAAATGTTCAGAGTCTTTTTGCAGGGTTTGTTGTTGCAAGTCAATACCCCTGAAGAGCGCATCGTTCGCCTTTTTTCTCGAATCCGAGCTTAAGCGATCGCTTTCAGCTAGGCTGGCACGGTCGGTAGCCGTGCAGGTGTTGCTGCCAATACAGGGCAAGTTCCGGTAATAGTCAATTGTCTGGAATTTACCTAGGAAGCTATCGAAACTGCCCAGTTGGTTTTTATAAGTGTCAATGGTATTGGTCACGCCCAATAATTGCGACAGCGTACCTTGGGCATCGTCCCAATTAAAATGGGTAAGTTGCTTGGTGTTTTGCACCATGTCGTCAAGTTGCTGCTTTGCAGTCATCAATTCGCGTAGCTGGGTGGTGTATTGCTCGACCTGCTTGAGTTCCTGGGTCACCTCCGATATTGCGGCAGTAATGTTTTGGGCAAAGTTGCTCGGGTCGTAGACAATATCGCCCACACCAAAAATAGCGCGTACCGGCATTGTCAGGGTGACAGTAATCAGGAATAGCAATAGCTGTAAGGTTTTCATCAGTTCACTCCTGTAACGAATAATCAAAAGCCTGGTATGGCTTGGTGAAGTTGAGGTCTTTGGTGACCACCACGTTAAAGCGGAAGCCAGGGCGGATTTGAAGGGTTGGGGCAATATCCAGGTTTTTGGCGATCATTTGTGCGGTGACTTGCCCCAATTGCTGGCCTAAGGCTTGGTTCAAAGCACCAGCGGTGGTTTGTTGATTGTAATATTGGCCATTATTGCCACCAGCGTTGTTGCCGTTTAACTGTGACAGGGAAGTAGCCGCAATAACCGCAGACATTAGGAAGGCCGAACCGAAAGTGCGGACAAAATGATGGTTGGTTTGGTCGTTAAAGCCTGAATAGCCTGAACTGTCAGCCCCCGGCATCGCACCAATATCGAGGGCTTTGCCGTCTGGAAAAATAATACGTTGCCAAGCAACCATCAACCTTTCTTGACCATAGGTGACATCACTGTCATAGCTGCCCACTAACCTTGAACCCAAAGGGATCAATAAAAAGCGTCCAGTAGCCGTGTCATAGACATTTTGCCCTACTTGCGCCACGATTTGGCCGGGACTGTCGGAATTAATGCCGCCTATTAAAGTACCAGGGATCACAAAACCGGCGCGTACTTCATAGCGTGATTCGGGTGGTTCGAGTTGCGACGACGACTTCCAACGATTAAAACCATCTACATTGTCGAAAGTTCGATAGCTATCATTATTAGCAAGTCCTTGTCCGGTTACCGTTGGGATGATTCCAGCGGACTTTAAGTTGGCAATGGTTTGTTTATAACGTTCGATGGGGTCTCGTGATAAAACGCTGTTATTGTCTATCTCGTTTTTCAAACCGTCGAGTTGTTCTGCTAAGGTATTCTCAACTTTATGAGTTTCAACGGAAGCTATTGGTACGACTGATTTTGAACTAATTGCCGTCTTGGTTTGCTCAAGTTTGGCGCTACGAAGCCCTTGCAGTTCAGCTTCCAATGCTGCCTGTTTTTCATCTTTGAAAGGAACGTCATTAGGTGTGGGCGGAAAAGGTTGGGCTTGGTTTCCCTTTGATTTTGGCAGCGGCAGTTGTTCCGGCATGACGAGCGTCGGCTTGGCGGAGGGGATAAAACCGGCTCGATGATTGCCAATTATTTGGCTTGCTTGCTCAGTGGATTCGCTGGGATGTTCTTGGTCAACTTTTTCCTGCCGTAATTGATTCTGGCTGCGATGGTACATAACCAACATCATCGTTAAAACAAACACAACCGAAACCGCAATAATAATGTATAAAGGCACGTTATTGACTCGGCGAACGCCAGCCCCTACTTCAAGGTCGTCGTCCAGCCCGAAATCATCAGAAAGGTTGTCGTTCATCTGCGATAAGACCAATAGTTAGGTTTGCCTAAATCATTCGCATCGTACAGGCGGCTCAGTTGTTCATCGCCAATATTCAGCGTCAAGCGGTAATAGCCGTACTGCGAGACATCCGTTAGGGCATCCAGGACGTAGGATAGTTGTTTGCCACCAGAATTATGGTTAGCGGCATCCTCGGTTTCATGCAACGCATAACCACTGTTACGAAGTTGGGTTTTAAACCGTTTGTTAAATACATTCCCCTCACCCGATTCCAGCACAAAATGGGTTTGTGCGGGGGGATATAAAGTTGCCAGTTGTCCGGTAGCGTCTTTGGCTATGGTTGTGAATGCGGTTTCAGGCAAGGGTAGCACGAGAGATTGATTAGCACAGGCCGAGAGCAACAATAGGTACAAAGCATTCGCGGTTATTAACATAGGCTTCATGGCTAATGCTCCCGTTCAATAGTGATCTTATCCTGGTCGCTGCCTACGCCAGCCACCAAGATAACCTTATCGGGCAGGCCATCGACGATATAACGGTTCGACTGCACCCGGTAATTGACCAGGACTTGCTCATCATCGGTAAACAGGCCACTTTTCTCACGGATCGCCAATAACGTCGGGGCTTCGGTTTGTGCCATCGTTTCCGGCATTTGGATGACCGTTTTTACGCCATCGTTAAAAACCCGAACCGGTTTCCAAGCCGTATCGCCGCTAACGCTGTAGCCAAAGTTAAGGTTGCCCAGGTATTCGCCGGTTTCTGGCAGGGTTTGCTGATCTTTTGTTTTTTCTGCCCTTTGGTGCAAATGTTTCCATTTCTCCAGGGCCTCTTCCGGGTAAATAAACGATATTTGTGCCATGTATTCGCTCCGGTGTGAGCGTAGCTGGATGTTATAAGTCCTGCGGTCAGTGGTGACGACCATGTTGGTATTGAGATTTATGGCCAAGGGTTTAACAATAATATGCTGGATTTCATTGATTCCATGACCAGCTACGGCTGGTTCTAATAACCATCTTGCGGTATCGCCCATATTCACCCCGGAAATCTGTTCGCCCGGTTGTAAGGCAATATCACAAACCTGGAGTACCGCGCAAACGACCCGGGGTTGGCTTGCCCCGAACACAAACTGGATAAAACCCTGTTTTCCCTGGCTTGGGGCGACACCGTGGTGTTTGCCAGGATTTCGCCATTGATTACCTATCTCTAAGGCTTGTTTTTCCAGGGGCGACAGCACCGGGTTTTTCTCCCCTAGATAGACATCAGGCAGGTTGCCGTAGTCGTTAACAATGTCCGATGGTAGTGGCGGTAGTCCTGGGCTTTGGGCTTGAGCAGTTAACGAAAGTGCATACAAAGCCATAAAGAAAGGCATTTTGACCATTAAGATTGCCCTCCTAATTGTTTGCTCCAGGAAAAATCCTTGATATAAATCCCTAATGGATTCTTAAAGAGCTGTTCCTCAGTCGTTTCAGGTGTCGGTGCGACCAGGTAGACGGTAATGAGCGCCCGCCATTTTTCCGGCGGTTTGGCTTCAGAACCTTGGCGGTCACGGGTGGTTTCCGTCCAATCGAGTTGCCAGGTTTCTTCGCTCAAGGGGAGCGCCGAATCAATTTGTACCGACACCGTTTCCTTTTGCGCCCGCACAAAGGGCGTGGACTTGTCAGTGCCGTTGTACCACTGGTTCATCTTTTCCATGGCGGGATCGCTTCGGGTGATCGAGGCATAGACACGATAAATGGCATCGGTCTGGAGCTGGGCATCCGGGGTCACCATCCGGGCATCGCTGACCAGGGATGCCAGCCTTGACCGGATGACCAATTGCTTATTAGCATCGTTCAGGCCTTCGGCAGACCCGATAGCCAATGGTTGCCCCAGTTTATCGACCTCGATAATATGCGGCACAAATTTGGTCTGGCTACCGATATAAATAATCCCGCCCACCCCCGCCAAACCCACCAACAAGGCCAATAATGCCAGCAGGATAATAGTTTGCCGTTCGACAGCAAGGGATATAAGGTTATCGTTCCAAGATCGTCGGGCATTGAAATAAGGGTTGTCGGTCAGCTTTTCCCTGGTGATGGTGGGTGAGGTTAACGGTTTTTTTGTAAAATAGTTCATGGGGTAACCTCCCGGATAGATAACAACTGTTGATGGCTTACGTTTTTACGCGCCAACCACTCATCAATCCATTGGTCGCCATGTTTGGCTTCCAGTTGCTTGATCGTAGCCACGGATTCTTTATCGGATGAACCCACAAACGCCAAGGCGAATGAACCCAGAGCCAAGTCATAAAGGCGACGACCTGATTCTGAAACATAGTAATACTGCCTTTTGGGGATAGCTGTTGCCAGGATTTCAATTTGGCGGTTGTTCAAGCCCATGCGCCGGTATAAGGCGCTGGTATCCTCGTCCCTGGCATAGAGGTTAGGCAAAAATAGCTTAGTTGCCGTCGCTTCCAGGATATTATCGAGGATGCCAGAGTTGGCGGCATCGCTTAAACTCTGCGTTGCCATCAACACCAGACAGTTGGCTTTCCGCATGACTTTAAGCCATTCCTGGATTTTGTTCCGGAAGACTGGATGTCCCAACATGATCCAGGCTTCATCCAGGAGTATAACGGCAGGCTGACCGGTCAGGCTTTTTTCAATACGGCGGAATAGATACAGCAACACAGGCAAGGCAGTGCGGTCACCTAAACTCAGCAAGGTTTCTATTTCAAAAACAGTGAGGTCAGACAACTCCAGCCCATCAGATTCGGCATCCAGGAGAGTTCCCATGCTGCCGTCGACCATATATTGCGCCATGGCAGAGCGGATTTTCTCATCCTGGATCGTCACCGTAAATTCGGACAGGGTTTTAGAGCCGCTCTGGTGCATGTTGAGGATCGCCAGGGCAATTTCGTTACGTTGGTCGGGGGTGGTATCGACACCGTTTAACGCTAATAAATTGTCTATCCATTCCATCGCCCACGCCCGGTCACTTTTGCTGTCGAGGAATTGCAGGGGGCAGAAGGATAATGACTCGTCATCGGAGGCGATATCGAAATGCTTGCCGCTATTGCCACGGGTGACCGCCCGGATAGCCGCTGTAAGCGGATACAACGACATACTCTTATCGAAGGCATAGATCGTCATGCCTTGATAACGGCGCAATTGCGCCACCAACAAGGCCAAATGGGTCGATTTGCCTGAACCGGTAGGGCCGAACATGATGGTGTGGCCGACATCCCTGACATGGAGGTTTAACCTGAACGGGGTTGAACCGTGGGTGACACAGGACATCAACGGCGGTGAACTGGGCGGGTACAGCGGGCAGGGGCACGTATTAAGCCCCGTCCAGATTGAACTGCTCGGCATCAAGTCGGCGAGGTTCAGGGAATTGACGATGGGTCTGCGGACATTTTCCACGGCATGACCGGGCAAACTGCCGAAAAAGGCATCCATCGCATTGATGCTTTCGATCCGTGCCGAAAAGCCCAATTTATTGATGAGTTTTTCGACGATGCGCTGGTCTTTTAGCAGTTGCCCACGGTCTTCGTTCATCAAGACCACCACACTGGTATAGTAGCCTTGCCCTACCAAGCCGCTGTTGGTCTCGCCGATGGCGGCTTCGGCATCGGCCACCATCGCGGCGGCATCCTGGTCAATATGGCCGGAATTGAGGTTAAACACCTGGTCAAAAAAGCCACGCACCTTCTGCCGCCATTTCTTGCGGTATTTTTCCAGGTGGGCGACGGCTTCATGGCCATCCATAAAGATAAACCGGCTCGACCAGCGGTATTCGGAGTTGATTTCGGTCAGGGCATTCAACATGCCGGGGGTGGAATCAAAGGGAAAACCGTCAATCGCGACAACGCCTATAAAGTGTATGCCGATTTTGGGGATGACCCCCATCCAGCACTCCTTGCCGCCAATCAGCTTGTCCAGGTAAATTGGGTTTTTGGGCAATTGGATCGGGTGGCTGAGTCCGGTCACGCAATAGTGCAGCCAGCGCAGGAAATCATGTTCAATACTAATACTGCCATCCTCTTGCACTTGCGACCTGCCTTTGAGCCGATCTAATGAAAATGCCAGGGACAACCGCGATTCCAGGCTTTCGCACTCATGCCGGAAGGACTTGATTAAATCCTGGGTTAATGCGGATTTATCGGTTTTTTTGTTGTCGTCGTCAAACATCAGTTCGACAAACTTCTGTTGCGCCAATAAAGGCGGAAAATAGGTTGCCGTCAGCACAAAGTAACCTTCATACATTGTGCCGATGCTTTCAAACAGGCGGCGGCGTTCTTCATCGATGGCTTCGGTTATAAGATCCGGGAAATGCGAGGCCGCTTTGTCCGAATAGTTAGTTGCGACACGACGGACGGCATCAATATGTAACACCCAACCGTTGCCGAGCTTGGCTAACGCGGTATTAATACGAAGCCTAACAGACTCTTTTTGTTCGTCCGTGCTGCTGCCCGCATCGGCGCATTGGAAAATCCAGGCCATCATAAACGAGCCGTTTTTACAAACTACTACGTCGTCAGCGACCAAGGCCGAGTACATTAACAGGTCGGCAAGTCCGGCTTCCTTGGAACGGTGCCGTTTTAAGCTGGCTTGGTTGTTCAAGTCGAAGACTTGCTTGCCCAAGGTTGCCAGGAATACTAACCCTAATGCCGCGATGCCAATAATGAGCGGGATCATCGGTAACATCTCCCCTGGCTGTCGGTGTTGTCACGGAACGGGGTGCTTTGGGGCGGGTAAAAGCGTTTGTACAGGCGATGTCGCAAATACACCCAGCGCAGCTTGGGATCAGCCTTAGCCATGAGCCGAAGTGCAAAGATCGCCCCGAACCAGATAAACGTCCCCACAAAAAATGCCGTCCATTCTTGGGCGGTGATGATGAGAGCAAAGGCGCATAAGCCGGAAAACATCACCATTTCCCGGTCACCGCCAAGAAATAAGTTATCGCGGTTGCCGCTTTTTCGGATTGGGATAGGATTTAGAGCCATGACACCTTACCTTCAAAACCAGGGCAAAAAAGCGGCGTTGCGTCACCAGGGGGACGGGACAACAACGCCTGAGGTAGCACTGGCCTGCTTAAAAGGGGTGGTGGGGTAATTTCTGCACCGGCTTGTAAGGTACGTAAGGTATTGTCGGCGGCAACAATCAGTGCAGTGACCAAAACAATAAAGATTAGCGTTCGGAAAAAACCATTCAAATCCCCACCGAAGATCAGAATGCCGCCGGAGACGATAATGCCGATCAATGAAAGGGTATAGGCAACAGGACCAGAGGTTGATGCCCGTAAATTATCCAACCAAGCCACATAGGGCATGGGTTTTGCGCCACCAGCAGTACTGGCGAGGGCTTCCGGTAAATACGATACTGAAAATACCAGTAAGATTAACAAGACAACCAGCTTTATGTTTAACGATAGGAATAGCATATTCTGCTTACCTCCTGAAGGATTTAAGGCTCACATAGGGTTCTGATCCGGTACTGGCTACCGTCGTAGCCTGAGATTTCAATGATTTCCGTGATTTTGCGTCCTTTCGGGGTCTTGGCAATATGGATAATCAGGTGCATGGCCTCGCCGATCAAGGGTTCTATTGGCCTAGGCGAATCCGGGTTCATGCTGATCAGCATCGCCAACCGGATCAACCCGGCTCTGGCATTATTGGCATGTAGGGTTGCCGCCCCACCTTCATGGCCGGTGTTCCAGGCCATCAACAGGTCTAACGCCTCAGCCCCGCGCACCTCGCCAACTAAAATACGGTCAGGCCGCATCCTGAGCGTGGTTTTTAACAACATCGCCATGTTGACATCGAAAGTGGTGTGGAACTGTACAAAGTTGGTTGCCGAACATTGTATTTCGCCGGTATCTTCGATGATGACGATGCGTTCTGACGGGTCATGAACCACCATCGCCTGGATGATGGCATTAATGAGGGTGGTCTTGCCAGACCCCGTACCGCCCGTGACCAGAATATTGCGATGATCTTTAATGGCAGTTTGAATACCCTCCGCCTGTTGCTGCGTCATGATGTCCTGAGCAACATAATCCGCCAACGAAAAAATGGCCGATGCGCCGATGCGGATGGCAAAGACCGGTTCGGGGACAACCGGCGGTAAGGAGCCTGCAAAACGCGGCAGCGACCGGGAGGCAGTTTGGATGGGGAGTTCGCCTTCGATGACGGGTTTCAGTCGGGTGACTTCTTTGCTATGGTAACCAGAGACGGTCTTGATAATAGCTTCAGTCTGGGAGGGGGCAAGTGTGCCGATGCAGGCCATCGGCAAGCCCAGTTGCTCTTGCCAGATGTTGCCGTCGGCGTTCACCATCACCTCGATGGTTTTGGGTTCGCGCAAGGCTTTCAGGATGACCGGGCCCAAGTCCCGCTCCAGTTTGACAATGACCCTGTCTTTATATCCCGGTTCTGATCCTACAAGGGAAAGTTCAGTCATGGTGTAAACTCCCAATTAGCGCCGTGAAGTTGCTCACTTCGGGTAAAAATTGCTAAAGTTGAATGCTTAGCTGTTAAAATACCACAACAGTTTGTAAAAATAAAGCATTATTTACATTAAGTTACAATAACAAATAATAATATATTAATAATAACAATATAATCAATTGGATATAATCATAAGTAAACGTAAAATTAATGCGTAATATGAAAACACTTTATTATTCCCCTGATACGGATTATTCTTTAGTTGAGATGACCTATACCGAGTGGGTTGAAGCCAAAGAACCTTTATTTTTTGAGCAGATAGCAGACCAGGATGACAACCATTGGTTGTTCCTACAACAAACGACTTGCCTATCACCCTATTCACACCTGGTTTCATTAATGAAGGTGGACGATGAATTGTATAAATATGACGGTAAAACCCGAAAAGCCCTATGGCAATCCGGTAGGTTGCAAGCACCAGAAACCTTAAAAGCCCAAATATTCGTAATAACTTCGGCTGATTTTACTGCCTTAAATACCGAGGCACAGGCTAACCGACTTCAGACCCTACCAATCAATGAAATCATCCAAGGGATTTATCAGGAATTGGGCTTGGAGTTTACCTCCGAACGCATCAAGAGCGGCTTTATCTATGAAGCACTCAACATTGCCTTACGAGGAAGGCCGCGAGCCTTGCAGGACAAACGGTTGAGCCATGAACGGGAAGACATCGATCTCAAGAAAGCCATCAAGCTGTTCAGTAACGAATTAATGTTCATTGATAGCTTAAACCCAAAGCCCGATATTTTTGTCACTGGCGTGTTGGCGGGTGCGTTAATTATGTTGGGAACACATCGGGACTTAAAGGAGTATTTTACCCGTGTAAATAACCGGCAAGGTGAACGCAAACCCGGAGTGGAAGACCCCGTTGCCGGGTTGATAAGGACAATTGAACGCCATCGTATTGATGACCGGGCGATGCCGTCATTGTTGTCGATTGAACTATGCCGGAAAACCATCCAATCCATCACCCTTTGGGAAGAAGGCTATGATTCGCCTTTGTTTTGGCGCAGGAAATTGGTGACAGGAATAGACCATATGCCTTATATCCGGGAAATGAAACGGGCAAAGCATATTGATGGCCAAAGGGATTTATAAACTCTTCTTACTTTTCTTATTTGGTATTTGTTTCATCGCTCATGCCAAAGAACCGCTTGTCCTGATCGCCTACCCTGCGGTCGAAGAACCGCTGCACAGCATTTACGCTTCAGTCATCAAAGGCATTGAAAAAAAAGTCAGCCACACCGAACACCTTGAAGTGCCGGAGGGCACCAAAAACCTTCAAGGCGACCTTGAACGAAACCACCCCGATAAAATAATTGCACTCGGCAAGCGGGTCGCCGATGCCACCCTAAAAACCACCTACCGGAAACAAACCTTGGTCGGCATGGTGTATTCCAATCCTGACGAATCTCCCGGTGTTAGCTTAGCTTTAGATAGCCAAGGGTTAGCTAAACGATTATCCCAATTAGCCCCCTTTATAAAAAAAGTCTATGCCGTCCAAGAAAGCAGCCATCCGGCAATAACACTTCATTCTGCTGATATGCCAATCACTACCCCGCCGATCATCATCAAGGAAGGCGGCGATATGGTCAGCACTATCCGATTGCTTGGTCAGTTAGTGGAACAGGATGCCACGAACAGCGATGCCATCCTTGTTCCGGCAAATTTACCGGGCAACATTCTGTTCGAAATAACCAAAATTGCCTGGGATCGAAAAATCATCCTGCTCTCCACCAATTTATCGCACCTGGAAAGTGGTGTGTTGATGGTGTTTTATCCTGACGAAGAAAAGTTAGGTGAGCAACTTGGCAGCCTAGCCACTTGCAGCAAACCCGGTTTCGAAAACCTTCAATCGGTCAATGCAGGCTTAAACCAGCGGGTTGCCCAGCATCTTAATATTGGGATTGAAGCATCCGTGCTGAATCAATTTTCGGTAAAGTTAAAATGAATGCACTCAACCAGCTTGACTTACGGCAACGCTATAACCTGATCGTTTTTATTACCTTAGGCGTTGCCGGTTGCCTGTTAATGTTATGTTTATATCTTGCCATTGAAAACTATGCCAACGAGTACACCAACCACTATTGGCAGGAGCATACCGGCATCTTTGCTCATTCGGTTGAATACAGTGTCACCTTGGGCGCAAAAACAAAGTCTGAGGCCATTGCCAATAGCTTTGCTGCCGACAAGAACGTGCTAAAAGCGGCTATTTACACCAACCAACAAGCTTTATTAGCCGACTCTGGCAACAATGTTGATTGTAAAACCAGCAAGCAAGCATTCACCCGGCCATTTGTAGTTGAAGCAAACAACCATTGGTGTTTTTATGAGCCTGTTTACCAAGATAGCCCAACCGGAGGCTATGAACAAAAATCGGCAGATACAAAATCAACACCGCCCCTGTACTTAGGCTATGTCGAATTGGTGGTATCCAAAACCGAATTGACGACCTTGTTACATCAAATCCTGGCAGTGTCCGGCATAATCGTTTTCGTGTTTTTGGTCATTATATTCAATGGCGTGAAGCGATTTTCCGGAACATTCACTCAACCCTTGGTTGAAATTATAAGGGAGCTGGACAGTTTTGCTCATGGCAATCCAGGAGGTCGTGTTTCATTCTCCGGTTCGAGCGAACTCACAGCGATGGGCGAAACTTTTAACGACATGCTATCTCGTATCGAGATGAACGAGCGGATTTTGGAACAGAAAATTGCCGACCGTACCAGTGAGCTTAAGGTTGCCCTCGCAAACAGCGAGGCCGCCAACCAATACAAAACCCAAATCGTGGCGACCGTCTCCCATGAAATGAAAACGCCACTGCACATCATTCAAAATTGTTTGGCGACATCATTAGAGGCGTTACCAGAAACCTCCGAAAATGAACTGATGCGGGAATTTCATCAACGGGCATTGATGAGGACTGCCGATTTGAATAACCTGATCAACAACATTCTACTCCAGGGTAAATTGGAAGCGAAAAGCGTTGCGGTTAAACTCATGCCTTTGGATATACTTCCGTTAATGCAAGCGTGTGCGGATAAGATAAGCCCCTACTTGCTACGTAAAAACAATGGGCTTAAGCTAAGAGACAAGGAATGTTCGATTATCTCTGATGCGGAATTGTTAAGCCACATCGTCAATAACCTGTTAAGTAATGCCTGCAAGTTTACTGTTGATGGTGAAATCACTTTGGATTGGTGGCTGGACGAATCTGGGCTGACCCTACAGGTGGCCGATACCGGCTGCGGGATACCTGAACAGTTCCACGACAAGATATTTGATTCGTTCTGGCAGGTCGATATGAGCATGAGTCGCAAATATGGTGGGACAGGACTTGGGCTTACGGTTACTAAGCAGTTTGTCGAATTATTAGGAGGCGATATTTCAGTTGCTTCTTGTGAGGGGAAAGGCAGTGTTTTTATGGTCAAAATTCCGAATTGCATGTTCAGAAAGTGACAGTAGTTTGAACCAATCGCAATGGGACGGTACTTAACATCGTTTTGCATCACAATGTACCGTATTCTGCAAAAGTGGTACTTTGGCAGCTATGTTGTAACTACACCCATTCAATAGCTACCGTTAGTATATATAATTGAAATAAAACATATATTTAATTAATATATACAATGTGTAACATTTGTGTAAGTTCATGAAAATTTTTTAACAGCTAAAAACCTGCGTATTGCAATTAGATTTCAACTAGTTAAGGAGCACTTGAATACTCACTGTGCGACTATTTTTATATTATTGCATCATTACTGTTAAACTTGTCCACCAAATGGATATTCCTAAGTCCTTTGACCGATAAACGACGCATCTCGCTTAAGCTTTTCTAGCCATAAACAACCGACCATTTCTTTTGAAAGGCTCTACTACACTTTTGCTCTAGCCCGTTGACGCTGTTGCAAACGGTTTTGAATTTGGCTGTATAGTTTAGCTTGTTGATTCTCACGGTCACGTAAGCAAACTACAAGCGAGTACTCCTCGGTGGTTTTTGTTTCAGTCTCACCCCAGGGGTAATCATTTCTGGTAACGACAACAAACAACTTTTCGTTTTTTAATTTGGAATTACTGTTGAACTGTTTGAATTGCCAATTGGCAGCCTGAACTGTGCCTTTACTTCTAAGACTTCTGCTAATACTAGCACCTGATAATTCAGGGATATTTTCAAAATTTTCTTTGCTAGTTGCTTTGTTGAACATTTTGACCGCATGGCTAAGGTCGGGAGCTGTGACTAAACGGTAATCCAAACGCATAGCTTTGTAAGTGACACGCGTTGACCTTACCGGAGGGGTATGTGCTAGACTGACAGCTATTTCGCGGTTTCTTCTGCCTGACGAAATAAAATCATCAGGTAACAACAATTCGTAAAAGTGGTGACGCTTGTTTTCAATTTTTCCTTCGGCAATCAAGGTAACTTCATTTTCCAATGATTTAAGCAATGCTCGCACATCAACAAAACCGTACCCCAATACTTTTCTTACTGAATCATCATCTTCAAAAATTTCTGATGACGAATTCGGTATTGTTGCATGGGCTACTAGCAAAGCCCGTATTAAATTAGAGCTGGCATCAGGATGTTCTGATAAGATTTTTCCAGCCAAATGAGTAATATGTGGCGCAGCAAAACTAGTACCGCATTTTAGTCCCAACAGATAACCTTGAGCGAAATTGAGATTGGTCGATAGCTCGCCGAGACCTTGATCGTGAATATGATTTGCACCGTTCCTTACATTTAATACCCAATTTCCACCAAAGGCTACCAGTTCAGGCTTTATAGCCCCACCAACAGTTGGGCCATGCCTCGTAAATGGAGAAGGCTGGTTTATTTTAGCTATAGGTAATTCAGCAGGGTCATAAGTATAACGCAGAGCATTAAAACTGGCCTCCCAACGCGCTAAACTACCCACAGTTATTGCGTTAATCGCTGTGGCGGGATCGATTATCGACCAATCATCATGAATTAAATACTTTGGATAGTCTTGTCTCCAAGCTAGGCCATCAAGCTGGCTAGGCAATACATTGCCAGCCGAAACGACAAATAAAACACCCAATTCACGCGACAGCCTATCCAATGTAAATGCCAAGCCGCGAACATGTCCACTACGATAAGGTTTTCTGCTATCACCAAAAGATAGATTAAAAACACGGCAACTGTATTCGGAGACAAAATAACGGACAGCAGCGTCTATATGGTTTTCAATCAGGCCGTCATTTTCGTTATTGCTATCTAAAATACGCCCACTAAAAAGACGCAATTCAGGAATGAATGAGCCAGTTTCTATAGATTTTTCCAAATCACCGTAGAGTGCAATACCAGCGACGTGCGTACCATGACCACTTTCATCAGCAGCCATATGACCCGGTAAAAAACTTTGGGCATCACCTACCGCAGACCCCAGCAATGGATGTCCACTCGCAAGCCCACTATCAAGAACCACAACACCAGATGCCGAAGGTGGCGGTGACTGAATAATTGGGAATTGTTGAATATCTGGGGCGAGATGTTCTATATTAATGCCAAAACGCGGAGGTAAATCAATAAGCCGTACATCCCGATGTCGAAGTAGCTTTTCAGCCTGAGCACGGTCACAACGGACACGATAGATAGTCAGCCCAGACTGTTTAACGCTGTCAGGAAATTCGATACCATTTTCTTTCAGCCAAGACTCAAACTTACTCCAAAGCTGCTGGCGTTCTTGGGGATTGTCCTCAATCGGCCACAGTTCAATGTCGAGATAGAATGTGTCTGTTTCAGGAAACCCTTCCTGCCTTAATGACCAACCAGTCCTATCGTCAGAAGTCCAACCGCTCATGCCCTTTAAGGCATAATAGACTTGCTTGTTGGTGATGCTCTCACCTTTTCCCATTGATGCCAAAATGGCTTCAAACGACTGTAAAGCTGATTGGCTAACAAACGCCACCACAACTTCGTCGTCCTCTTGACTAACAAATTCTATTTCTCGTGAAATTTTTTTTAATTCGTCGGGATTAAAGCCTTTATCCACTAGGAAACGTAATAACCTGCGGTCATCGAAACCACCAATATCCTGATCGGTTTGTCGTATAGTTTCCTTAAGCTTCAAACCCAGATCCCTGCCATGAGCTGACGGATCTGCTGGTGGTTGAGGTGGAAAATAATTTCCTGGTCTTTTCTCGGTTATTGGTTCTTCACGCTGTAATGGTAAATGTGGATAACTCGATGTCATGAAAACCTATTCCTGTTTAGCAACCCGATTCCTTCTTGCATCCTCACGGCGGATAGCGGATTGAATATGCCGCTCGGTCAAAAACTCTTTACCCGATAAGACTTTTTCTTTGATAGCACGACGTAAAACTCGTTCGACATCAGCATGTGACATGCCTTTAAACAATCCAGAAATTTTACTGCTATCGATGTCGAACTCTCTGCGTACACCTTTAAGTTTGATAGTAAGTAAGCGTTTAAGCTGTTCCAAATTAGGGGCTTCAAACACTAACACTTCGTCAAAGCGTCGCCAAATTGCGGAATCGAGCATCCCTTCGTGATTGGTGGCAGCGATTAGCAAGCTTTTACCATCATAAGCATCCAACATTTGTAGAAATGCATTAACAACACGTTTTAACTCACCATGTTCAGCACTGTCAGCTCGCTCTTTTGCTAAAGCATCAAATTCGTCGAATAAGACAACCATAGGGACGGATGCTATAAAATCGAAAACTTTACGCAGATTTGCCGCAGTTTCCCCCAAAAAGGAAGACACAACGCTATCAATCCGGACAATTGCCAAAGGTAAGCCTAATTCGCTTGCAACAACTTCCGCAGATAAGGTTTTGCCGCACCCAGGAGGCCCACAGAAAAGCAGCCTGTCGGCAGGAAATAAGCCATTAGATTTAAGAATTTCTAAACGATGATGCTCTTCCAAAATCTCATCAAGTAACGAGCGATTTTCATCGGACAAAATAACATCGTCAATACTGCGTAGGGGTTCTTTTATCTGTAAAAGAGCCAAACCACGCTCTTTGTCTTCAGGCAATTTCGAAAATATAAGACGCTTTGGTTGTTCCAAAGCGTTACGCCGACCATACAGAATTTTTTCCAAATCATTGGCAAGTAAATGGTGTTGCTTATCCCGCTCTTCCTGAATAACTTTTTCCGAAACACGACGAAAAGATTCTGAATCACCCTCAGAACCAGACTTTATAAGTTGTCTTAACAATGCACCTGAAGCCATATCCCCACCATTATCCTCAAGTTATTTCAGCTATAAATAATATCCACGTTAAATTTTAGCTGATTTCACATATATAGTAACCGCAATAATCAAAGCCGATCTTAATCGGGATCGACAGTATTCGACCGAGGACAAACATTAAATATAGGAGAACCACTTTAACTCATTTAAAACTAACTGGTAACTGCTTTCTATTTAGAACGCATGAATTGATTTTAACCGTAACTCGGTATTTCCAAGGTTTTCAGTTTTTTGAGTAAAGAAATTGTATTGTGTTCAGTAGCAACCTATTAATCTAGTTGACTTTTGTCTATCCGACGCTATCGTACGTAACAAAATATGGCTGTATACAAGATATATTACATACGATGAACACGGTCAATGCAGTTTCAAAATCAGCAATCAATCGTGGATTTTAATCGCAACTGTGGCTGTTTTGAGCTCTATATTCATCCGTAACTTGTAACTTAAGCATATAGTCATCGGATAGATTGCAAGGATGGACTGCCTTTATAGCTGTCATGATTTGTTCAGTTTTTTCATCATCATTATGCGTAATGGCTTTGTCAAGCTGCCAAAATAAAGTCCCTAATGATTCTAATTTAGCTCTTAAGTAATGGGTTTGGTAAATTAGTTTTGCCCGGTTCAGAATAGTCCGGCAATGTACTTTTAGGTCGGCCATCGTATAGGGTTTACAAAGGTATTCGCTTGCGCCATTCAGTAAAAATTCTTTGTGATTGTCGGGTTTATCGTGTCCGGTAATGATGATAATCGGTTGGTTTTCATCAATCTCCATGATTTTTTCAAGTACGATGTCACCCATCATGACAGGCAACATCAAGTCCAATAAAACCAGTTCATGGCGTTTATTTTCCCAAAGCTTGTAACCGGTTAGTCCGTCATACGCAATCTCAACTTCATACTCGTCTTTAAGTGAGTGACAGGCAAAAAAGGCGGCATCTTCGTCATCATCAATAATCAGCAATCTGTTTTTACAAGAATTTTCGCGTCCACGCCGGTATCCGGCTATTTCATTCTGGGCATGGGCGGCTGTTAAGGTCTCTCCAAGATGTTCCAATGCAACGACTTTAAATGAATGCTCCTTGGCCAAGATCGGTGGAATATCGGTCTCGCAGCTTTCCTCCAGTAAATAAATCGGCAAGCTGTGCGCGGAAAATTGTGCTGAGTTGACCAGTTTGGACAATTGCCAGATGTCCGCGCCATCAATACAGTATTGGGTAATAATAAAATGATAGCTATCGGTTTTCAGTTCGTTGAGGAGATCATCAACGGTGCTGACAACGGTTATGTCATCGCTGTTGATGCCCAATTTGGATAAACTTTTTTGTATGGCTTTTGTAGTTCTTGAAAAACTGGATGCGACGAGTAATTTCATTGTCTTTACTCCATGATGGGTTAAATTCTGCTTTTGATTAACAATATGGGTCTAGCATTTAGGAAGATGATCATATCGAACATTATTGATGAATTTGGCATAACGGCGTTATTGACATAACCAGATCACGCGCCGGTTTAAGGGTGACACTGATGGCTTCATTAATGTCGGCATCGGTTTTAAAAGCAAATTCTCGTAATAGGGTGACAATAACACTCATCATTTCAAGTTCGGCAAAATGACGACCAAGACAATTATGTAAGCCGCTGCCGAACGGAAAAAAAGCATATTTGCTGCGTCCTACATTTGCTTGTGAGTTTAAAAAATGCTCCGGGTAAAATTCGTTGGGGCGTTCCCAGAACTCGGCATGGCGATGGGTGACGTATAAGCTGAGAATGATTGTTGTACCTTTTCTTATGTTATATCCGCCTACAAAAATATCGTCGACAGCTTGGGTTGTAATGCCCCCTGATGGCGGATAAAGGCGTAGCGTTTCGTTGAGAGCTGCTTTGGTGACAATGAGCTTTTCAAGGTTGGACGGGGTTAATGCATCATCCTTAAATTTTATGATTTCGGCAGTCACTTGCTTATGCACATCCTCATGTTTACCCAACAAATAAAAAAACCAGGCCAATGTGTTAATCGTGGTGTCTTGACCAGCGAAAAATAAATTAACCGCTTCATCGTGCAGCAATGCTTGGGTCATGGTGTAGCCAGACTTACTGTCGGTGGCTTGCATCATCTGTGAAATAAGATCGTGGCCAAGATTCCCGCGCTTTTGCACTATTTCTTGGCTGACAAAATCAGCCAGTTTTGCAACGGCAGCTTCGTAACGCCTTTTTTTGATGGGCATCAACCACATTAATTTCCCGCCGCTTATTATCTGGGTAACCAGTTGCGGCAATAGGTTTTGGCTAATGGTTTCGACCGTGCGTATCATCTCTTCGCTATTGGGGATCGTATCGGCGGAACGCCCCATGAGTGCCTTGATTACGATCCGTTGCACCAATCTTTTAATTTCATAAGAAAGGTTAATTTCGGCAGGCACTGTAGCTTTAAGCCTTTCTCTAGTGGTTTCAGCCTCGCTTTTAAAAATAGCTTGCCATTGGCTCACCGCTTCCTTGGTGAACAAATGTTGCATTATCCGCCTTTGCTTAACCCAGGTATCAGCCTTGCTATTGAACAAGCTATCGGCAAAGAACGATCTTTTTGCCTCATAAAGAAAATCTCTGTTGAGTAAGCCTTTAGCTTCCTGAATAAAAATCTCTTCTATGTAATCTGGGTGGCAAACACACAGAATTTTTTTGCCGAAAAAACTGGCTAAGACTAAATCGCCGTGCGTTTGGTGTATGTTAATTAATGCTTCGTGCGGTCTTCTGATTGATTCCAGAAAAGGAACAATAATGGATTGTTCCTTAAGCTGTTTGAGGTGGGTACTTAAAACGACCACTTGATTTGCCCTAATACTGAACGGTCATTGACCGGTAAGTCACCCGGCAAAAGTGTTGGTGCAACACTGGGTTCTTTGGCGTTTGTTCCGAATATGTTGTTAACCCTTAAGGTGAACTCAACTGGCTTGGCAATCTTGGTTGACAGGGTAACTCCCGCAATAAAGTAATTGCCAAGGTTTGGCCTTGGGTCATTGGCTGGGCGTTTCCTTTCGCCCACCCAACTCAGTTGGCTACCAATCACCCAGTCTTTGGCAAACTCCCAGTCGATGAGTGCTTTTGCCATGTGTTCCGGCAAGAGGCCGGTATTATTACTGTTACTTACGCCATGATAGCTGTAGTTCAAGGATATATTTAAATTGTCATTGTAGGTAAATCGCCCTTCCAATTCAACGCCAACCCCGTTAATCTTGCTTGCGTTAGAAAACGCGGTAGGGAATGGTTGCACTGTCGTCACTATGGATTGGCTGGCTGAGGTTATCAGGTTGTCCAATTGAAACCAATAGGCATTCGCAGAGGTAGTCAGTTGTGCTGACCATTTATTTTCGACCTGAAACTCAACGGTATCCATGATTTCCGGTTTAAGAATGGTCGTTGAGGTGGCGGTCAGGTTTTTTTCTAAAAATGAGGGTGGCCGAAATGCACGGCTATAGAGCAGCTTGGTGGTCAGGTTATTGGTAGCATTCCACACTAACGAAATTCGTGGGCTGAAACCATCAGCCGTATCCGAGTAAAAATCGTATCGTAACCCTGTCGTCAGATAAAAATCGGTTGCAAAATTCCATTCGTCTTGGAATAGTGCGTAAAAATTGGTGCGGTTTCTTGATTTTAAGTTTGGGTCAATCGTTATTGCAGACAGTTCTGTAAAGGGAATTTGTTGGATAAAACCAGGCGTAATGAGATAGTTGAGCTTATCGCTGATATTGTTGATCCAATTGTAAATGATACCGGTTCCCAAGGTGACGTTGTGATCTTTTACGCCAGTGTAATTAAATTGGGTGGTTACGCCCGTGGTTCCCTGGAAATTCGTGGTTTGTACTTTTGCGCCTTGGGGCAACAACCCGCCTAATGTCCCTGGCGGCAATAAGCCCCAATTCCAACTTGTATCTTGGCCTACGAAATAAGCTTTTGATTCTAACGCCAAGTCATTGGTGAATTTATGGTTAGCCGATAAATCAATGTTGTAAACATCTTCGTTGGTCGTGCCTGATTTATCGAGTGCGAGTGCCGCACCTTGCCCAGTATGGACATCATTAAAGCGTTGGTAGCCAAGCCTTAGCCGAAGCCAGTCCTTATAGGCCACGTCCATTCTGGCATCAATGTCATCCCGGCCATTGTTGGTAAATCCAGGTGCATTGGAGACTTGTGTTCCAAACTGATTATCCAAGAATGACTGGGCATCGCGCTCAATCAATCCTCGGCTGCCATTGGTTGTGCCGCCTTGCGCGGAAAATGAATATTCCCAATCGTCTGTTTTCTGGCCAACTTGCGCCCAGCCTTCGTAGGTGTCATCGCTACCCAAAAAGCTACCGACGCTGCCGCCTTTAAGCTCTTTGCCGGTTTTAAGGATAATATTAATGACCCCCGTGGTGGCATCGCCACCATAAAGCATGGAGCCTGGCCCCCTAATGAC
>NZ_JBEBKJ010000021.1:0-42443 GCF_040079455.1 Methyloglobulus sp.
ATCCGTTATTACAGATCAGGTAGTCTGTATATATCTCTAGGTTTTCTTTTTTCATCCCAGAATCATACGCGTTTAAAGAGTAGGGTGCGTAACATCAGTTATTTAATAAGGAAACGAATACAGCCACACGGTACACGGCTTCATAAAGGCTCGCTGGCTATTCCTTTGGTGAATGAAGCCAACGAGTTTGTTAATTTGCAATTCATCCATGCTGACGGTAATAAACGGTTCTTGTCTGGTGGACGCAAAAAAGGCTGCTATTCCACCATTGGCGTACCCACCGAAACCATACTGATGTGCGAGGGCTGGGCTACAGGCGCGAGTTTGCACGAATCTACTGGGCATTACGTTATCGTGGCGATGGACGCTGGAAACATGAAACCCGTTGCAGAAGCAATCCGAAGCCTGTACCCCAACGAGCAAATAATCATCTGTGCTGACCATGACCCGATTGGAATCGAAAATGCCACGATTGCAGCGTTCGCCTGTAATGGGCTGTATATCGCGCCACCCAATGCGGGGCAGGACTTCAACGACTACATAAATGCAGGTGGCAAGGTTTATGGATAATTCGATTAACTTAGACGATGCCGCGAAACCCAAACAACATGGCAACACCCCGCCACCAAAAACAGATAAGCCCTTAGTCATAGTCACGCTTGGCGACCTGTTAACCCACCAATTCCCTGAGCGTGAATCCGTATTAAGCCCTGTTTTCTGCTTGGCAAGCTTGAACATGATCTTTTCAGCCCGTGGCGTGGGCAAGACCCATGCAGCCCTAGGCATTGCTTATGCCGCCGCTTCTGGTAGCAGCTTCTGGACGTGGACGGCAAACAGGCCAATCAGGACGCTGTACATTGATGGTGAAATGCCGGGGCAAATCCTGCAAGAACGATTAGCCGAAATCGTAAGCGCGAATGACAAAGAACCGCCGGATGGTTTTTTTAATATTATCCCTATCGACCTTAAACGGGCAAATAGCGATAGAGAACCACTGCCTGGACGCTGAGTTAATCATAGTCGATAAACTTATCGTGCTTATGTCGCTCTGGACGTGAGAATGAGGCCGAATCATGGTTAAGCATTGCAGGGTGGGCAATGCGGATGAGAAGCCTAGGCAAGTGCATCATTTTTATCCACCATGCCGGAAAGGACGGCAACCAACGCGGCACAAGCAAGCGTGAAGATATTTTGGATGTTGTCATTGAGCTAAAGCGCCCTGGCGATTATAGGGAAGAGCAAGGCGCACGGTTTGTCGTGCAATACACCAAGGCAAGGCATTTGACGGGCGTTGATGCCAAACCGTTTGAAGCGATGTTGCAGAAAATAAGCGGCAAACAGGAATGGACGACACGAACCATAGAAGATTCCACATACGATCAAGTTATAGAACTACAAGGATTAGGGTTGACAGTTACCGATATGGCGAATGAGTTGGGTATCAATAAGTCCAATGTTAGCCGCGCCCTAAAAAAGGCCACCGAAGACGGCAAAATCAAGCCTAAGTCTAACGTATTTACGATAAAGAAACAGGGCAAACCCAACCCTAAACGGAAGGATATTGACGATGAATAACGACGAAAATAACGGTTTTGTTGCGCGTTGCGCGGGTATAGCAACGCAACGCGCAACAAATCAGGCTTTTTGTGCAACCAACGGACGCAACGACAACGCAACAAATAGTCTGAAAGCCTTGGCATATATGGTTTTAGACCGCAACACACTACGCAACAAATGTGCAACAGACACCCAAAAAACCGCACAACAAATGGCACAAAAAAATACCCGTTTTGTTGCGCGGAATTGCACTGAAAGTTGCGTTGAAAACAATCTGATTTTAGCCGCTGAGTGCAACCCAGAAATCCTATTAGAACTCGAAGCCGAAGCCTTACCCGCCATTGATGGCGAACTGCTCACCGACAGCAAGCCACCAAAGATGCAAGTGCTGGAAGGCGAAGGCACACACCTTGGCGCGTTTGTCGTTCATGGTGATACATGGGGACACTTTGAAGATGCAGATTACCGTGATGCTGAACCCGCTAAACCAGCAGAACCTTACCCAAAGCCCGTAACCGTCTGGACACCAGCAGGTGAACCCGTGCAAGTTATGGCGAAAGACGCGGCACACGGACAGTTTCTGATCGCTAAAAATCCCAAGCCCGTAGCAAATACCCAGCTGGCTGGGTTTTTCACATGCGGAACATGCCAACACTTCAAGCCGCACCACCAACACGGCAAAGGTTCAGGCAGTTGTACGCGCCACGCCATGCCGCCCGGGATATGCCACTGGAGCGAAACAGTAACCGAATGTAACCAGCACACGGGAATAAAACGCCATGATTGATGCGCTCATAAGCGGCAAGCTTATCAAACAACCCGAACTTAAGGCCAGCCAGAACGGCAAGCCATACACCAACTTCCTGCTATCCGTATCAATTGGTGAAGCTGAAAGCATAGTCATATCGGGCATAGCCTTTGGTGTTGTAGCCGAACGCATAGCCAAATTAGGCAAAGGTGATGCCTTGGCGGTATCAGGAAGCCTTAAGCCTACAACTTGGGAAAAAGACGGTGAAACGAAGCACGGATTATCTTTAACTGTAAGTGACGCGCTATCGGTTTACGATATATCCAAAAAACGACGAAAGCCAGACACACCCGACAATAGCACCCACCAAGGCACATATCAGCCACCCGCAAGCTATGGGAAGCCACACGCAAGGCCATACGACGATGAACTTAACTTCTAGCGGCTATTTACCCTTGGCGACACCTGCACAACTGGTTATATCGGGTATTTGTCCCGACTGTCAGCAACCGATGCCACCAATGACGAGGGAAGAAATATTGGCAATGCTTGAGTGTTGGGGTGATGATTATTCGCTTTGCTGCTTCAAGTGCTTGGTTGATTCGAGCATTTGGATTTTTGGCACGGATTGGGAAAACGCAATCGAGGGTTTGCAGCAATGGTTGCCTGAAGCCGTTGATACGGCGGAAAAACGGGTTTACATAAAGGCGGTTGCCTTAAATAAGAAAGTGGTTTGGCTAAACCCGTACCGTGATATATCAGGGTTTTATCTGGATTGAACATTAATGAGGCCGACACAATAATGTAGACACCCTTTTCAAATGGCATTGATTTTATACAAGTTTATACAACAGTTGTATCAGTAAATTAGGGTTCAGAACCGACGAATTGTCGGTATAGGAAGCGTGCGATGGGGGACTAACTCCCTAGCAGAAAATAATTAATGCCGTCAGCGTCATAATTTTAAATGAGACTACCCACCTAGCACCTACCAGCATCAATACTTACTGTACACACCCGAGAGTGTACAGTAAGGATATATGGATAAACGAATATACAAGCTCACCGCAAACCGTAAGCTAATCCTTAGATTACTTGGCGATTACATTGATGGCAGCTCACCGCCCCATTCTGCAAGCAACATATTGTATGCCTTGGAAAACGCCGTTAAGTATGGCTGGCAAGGTTACGAAAGCTTAAAGACTGTGCCGCAAGGAGCAGCTCTACCGTACCTTGCGTGACTTGGTGGAGGCTGGACTGGTTGTTTCCGAAAAGCAGAAGGATGAACCGATAGATAACGGCTTGCCTTATTGGTGCAACTATTACCAGTTGGCAAGTGATACGGACAAGAACGCCACGATTGCCGAATGCAACGAAGTCCATCGGATTGTAAAAAAAGCCAAGCACGGTAGCCGCTTGTTCACCGCCGTGTTCGACAAAGAGATAGATGCCGATAAGGTTGCACCGTTGAAGGCACGGGTTAAGGCATTGATGCAAAGGACACATCCAGACAAGGCTCAAGGCTTGGAGTATGAATTCAAAATGATGCAGGAATGCAGCAAGTGGATTAAATCCGGCTTGCCCTTGCCACAACAGCCGCACCAAGCAAATGATAGCTAGTCGTAGGCTGGGCTGAAGTTCACTAAGCCTTAGTTGTACATTGCCGCTTGTGTACAATTAGACAGTGCCCTTTATAGCAAACTAACCGCATGAATTTTAAACGACTTAGGAGATTAAAATGTTCAAAACTTGCATGACACAATTAAACACCACGGGGTTTTTGATAATTGAACCCCATTATATTGGTGGGCTGCTCGGTAACGAGAACTTATCCGCCAGCCAAACCACGGCCACGGCTGACGCGCTCACCCCTGCATTAAGCAACCGCAAGGGTTTAAGGGCGTTCTTCTGTTTGCTGGACAGGCGCAAAGGGCAGGTGTACACCTATTCGGATGAATCCCTAGCCGAGCGGGTGGCACTGGTTACGGGGCGCACCTTAGTTCTTGGCGAAGAGTGCGACATGGACGCATCGACTGTGCTACGCATGGTCGGTTCGGAATGGACGGCACACCCTTTATACCCAGAAAGCCTTGATTGCGAACGCGCCAAAGAGAGGGACTCTGAGTATAAAAGGAGGGTGGCGGCACGGGAAGCGGCGCGGCTGGAGTCCGAAAGTGCAGCGTCCTAAGCCTAAGCTGACGGTCGTTGACGGCAAGGCGAGGCTGGAGGGCGGGAAGGAGGCCACCATGGCCTTTATGGGATCGCTGAACATCACCGAGCCTGACTTTGCAAACGGCTTGCTTAACCAGTTGGTCGCGCTCGGTGCGGCAGACGGCAAACCCAATGCGATGAACACCAACTTCCTGTTGGCGACGATACGCGGCCTTGAGCCAAAAGACCAACTGGAGGTCATGTTGGCTTCACAAATGACGGCCATACATAACACCATTATGCTGCTAAACAAGCAGTTATTGACCGTCTCGAACGCTTTGGAGCAGGAATCCGCCATCAATTCGTTGGCGAAACTTAATCGAACCTTCACCGCGCAGGTTGAAGCCATAAAACGCTACCGCAGCACCAACGAGCAAAGGATCACCGTCCAGCACATCAACGTCAACGAGGGTGGACAGGCGGTTATCGGTACTGTCGAGGGTGGCGGCACACAAAAACCGGAGGAATCTCATGGCAGTATCACACATGAACCAAGCCAAGCGTTGCCATGCAACATCCAAGCGGACAAAATTACCCTGCCAAGCGGCGGCGGTTAAGGGCTGGAACGTCTGCCAGCATCACGGCGCAGGGGCTGGTAGGCCGAAGACCCACGGCTTGAAAAGCAAGGAGACATTAGCCAGAAAGAAGGGGATGAGGGCGTTGTTGGCATCTGCCAAAGGCTTGCTGGAGTCGATTTAACCCAAGGCTAGTAAAAAAGCCGCTTAGAGGGTACGGCTAATGGGAGTCGAACCTACGCATCCAGGCACACAATGCGCGGCTTGTTCGTGCCGTCCGTGCAGATGCCCAGCAATTTAACTCGAATATCTACGTCAACAATATCCTTCTCATTTAAATCCAGCATCTTTCGGGCTTCGGCATGGTTTTCAGCAATCACTACCGCGTTAAGCTCAAACAGCCCTGCAAAAACACCGTCTGGGTGGTTTCTTAATTGTTCCCAATTGATATGGTAAATGTTCATGCTAAATTAAAAGCGCGTTATCCGGGAAAAGTCCGCGACAATCCCACCGATACCGATAATCAGGCATCCTTTGCGAACTTGGGGTAGCTCAGGGCTAGTGGCTTTTCTATGGCCGCCAACTAAAGCACCCGACAAACCGTTTAACCCCACGGCCTATCGGGATTTGTTTATGCTTGGCGGTTTGGCTGGATAAACCCTCAGGCGAGTCGATTTGGGGCAATCAAGCGTCCCGAACCTAGACACCAAGCTTACAGCACCAACCCGTCTCTTCCCGGACTTAGTGTTCCCGAAGGAACGCCGATGAGTGCGGCAGTTTAAAGCACCAGGCAGTATCTCCGAGTCCACACTTGATAAATCAAGCAGCATACACCGGCCTGTACTTGGTAAAAAACTTACAAAACGAAGCGAACCCGTTTTTACCGCTTCTGGTGAGCGATACGGCAATGTTGCTTTTCCTGACGACAAAACCAGAACAGGCCGCCTGAACGCTACCGATAAGCAAAAACCACACAGGAAACTCAACAGGCGCGTTGCTTCTCAGCCGCATAAACTCTAAGTTTGTCCTGCCCCTACGCTTCCAGCATGGCTGTAAACCAGATGACGATAGAGCCGGATATGATGCCCTATCGCCTACGCGCCCCGAACCTACACTCTCCCGAAACGGGGCGGGAGCTGATACCCCACAACTCGCGTTCAAATCTGCTGCCGAAGTTCCCGAAGGCTCAAAGCTACACAGCGCAAATCGTGGGGGATAAGATACTACCACAATTGCGTACTGGATAAAACGCCGTAAAAGACAATAAGGGACAATAAAAGACAACTTGACATCAACAATACCTAGCGCAATAATGCGATTGCCTTACAGCAGTGAGGCCGGGATTGAGACCCCGTTTACAGGCGATAAAACGCCACCTTAGCCAGTGGCTTTTTTGTGCGCGTCATTTCCCTATGGCGTGGCTATTTGGGCAGCAGAAATGTTGGCCGTCACCTGTACGGTAGTCTCAACCCACTTAACCACGCCGCCCACAAAGGCGGTTCACCTAATTTTTAGGAGACCGACAATGACAGAGAAAAGCACAGGCACTGAAAAACCGAAGGGGGGAAGCCTTGGCGCGTTTAGCATGAGCAAGCTATTAAGCATGCTCTATGAAACGGCCAAACCACACCTAACCGACACTGAACTTAAGTTTGTGTCTGATGCAGCCGATTATGTCACCTTGGAATCAGGGGACATGGCGAGCATTGCCGAGGCCATCGGGTGCGCGGTCGAAAACGACGACAACAGGGAAGGCGGTTTACAATGCGGCTCGATACAAGGCAATATCCCAGCCTTTTTTTGGCACATTGGCCGTAATTATGACCTGCTGGACGGGCTTACATTTATAGGCGGCGACGCGGAATTTAAGTTGCAAGAACGCAAGGACGGTACGGCATGAATGCAGAAAGTAAAAACCCCCACGCGCTACTGCATGAGATTTTGGCGAAGTATTGTAAATACGATCAGTCTCAAGGAAATTTTCGAGAACAGGCTGCTAGTATGGCAATCCAAATAGCTCATGAAAATGGTAACCTTTTGGATATGCTTGGCGAAACTCATTATGACCAAGCGAAAAGGCTGGGCGACCACCCAGACCCTTGTGAAGATATGGTGCAGAAAGGGATCATGACGGCAAAGCGCAACAATGAGGTGGTGACAGAAATTCTGTTTTACCTGACTTGCAAAGACGACAATGAATATGCCTCACTGAATAAATTTGCCCACGAACAGGAAAAGGCTTTCATGGAAGGGCAAAAGCAAGCGTGAGCCTGTGGGATAGGCCGGTCACCAATTACAGCCGCTAACCATGCGGCTTTTTTGTGTCTTGTGAAAGCCTGTTTTTGACGGCAACATTGCCCAGAAACGCTTTATATTTTAATGCAATGTTACCCCAGTGTTACCCCAGGCAATAAAAAAGCCCTTCGATTATCGTAAGGGCTTGATTATATTGGAGCTGGTGATGGGACTCGAACCCGCGACCGGCTGATTACAAATCAGCTGCTCTACCAACTGAGCTACACCAGCGTAGCCGACGCATTATACACAACATTTTTTCTTTGCCTAGTTTTTTAGGAAAAAAAGTTACCTTTTTTCTTTCACTAAATTACCTGATCGGGCTTTTTTTGCGCTCCCAGTTTTGTAGTCAAAGCCAGTGTGTTTGGTTTTAAAAGTCTGTGTTTTTCCAGGAGTATCTTCAAAACCTTTCGGTTGAAAGGTAGGTATCAAATGGTGCTTACCGTTACCAATAAGATCGCTGCGTCCCATAGCCTTTAGAGCCACGCGCAGCAACGGCCAGTTTTTAGGATCGTGATAACGCAAAAAAGCTTTGTGCAAGCGACGTTGTTTTTCGCCTTTTGGGATGGCAATGTTTTCCGCTTTATTGCTGACTTTGCGTAAGGTGTCTTTGCCGGAATGATACATGGCTGTGGCGATTGCCATCGGTGATGGCAGAAAGGCTTGCACCTGGTCTGCCCTGAAGCCGTTGCGTTTTAGCCATAATGCCAAATTCAGCATGTCGTTATCTGTCGTACCAGGGTGGGCGGCGATGAAATAAGGTATCAGATACTGTTCTTTTCCGGCTTCTTTAGAATATTTATCGAACATCTCTTTAAAGCGGTCATAACTGCCCATGCCGGGTTTCATCATCTTGGATAGCGGCCCTTGCTCGGTATGTTCGGGAGCAATTTTAAGATAGCCGCCGACATGATGCGTGACCAGTTCCTTAACATATTCGGGGGACGTAACGGCAAGATCGTAACGTAAGCCTGATGCGATAAAAATCTTTTTGATGCCTAGTAAAGCCCTAGCCCGTTTATATAGCTTAATAAGCGAACTATGGTCGGTATTTAGGTTGGGGCAAATACCTGGGAAAACACACGATGGCAAACGGCAAGCAGATTCTATTTTTGGATCTTTGCATGCCAGCCGATACATATTGGCCGTGGGGCCACCCAGATCAGAAATATGTCCGGTAAAATTAGGCGAAGTATCTCGGATAGCTTCAATTTCTTTGATGATGGAATCTTCCGAACGGCTTTGGATAATGCGCCCTTCATGCTCGGTAATCGAGCAGAACGTACAACCTCCAAAGCAACCGCGCATAATATTGACTGAATGCTGGATCATTTCAAACGCAGGGACGTTAGCATTGCCATAATCTTTATGCGGGACACGTGAATAAGGCAGATCGTACACGCCATCCATCTCTTTCATGGTCAATGGAATGGGCGGTGGATTAACCCAAATATGTCGTGTTCCATGTTGCTGCATTAAAGGACGGGCATTGCCAGGATTGGTTTCGCCGTGCATCACGCGGGACGCATGGGCATACAGGATCGGATCATCCGCGACGGCTTCATAAGCGGGCAAGCGGATCACTGTTTTTGCCCTTTGCGTCTTTGCTAACAAATGCCTGTCAAACCGGATAACACTTTCGCTGGCTTGCAGGTTCTCCGGTTTTTTATCGCAATCTGGTTCTATTTGATAAGGGTCAGGTATCGGCGTAATTGCGCCGGGTCTATCGAGTGAAGTGGAATCTTTAACCACCCAGCCTTCAGGGATTTGCTTAACATAATGAACGGTTCCACGTATGCCTTTAAGATCAGACATAGCCCCACCGTTTGCCAAACGATGGGCAATTTCCACTATCTGCCGCTCGGCATTGCCATAAACCAGCAAATCTGCTTTGGAATCCAGCAACACGGATTTGCGGACTTTATCCGACCAATAATCATAATGCGCGATACGCCTTAAACTGGCTTCAATGCCACCAATAATGATCGGTACATCCTTAAAGGCCTCGCGACAGCGATGCGAATAGACATTGACTGCCCGGTCAGGCCGTTTACCTGCGACACCATCAGGTGTATAAGCGTCGTTCGAGCGGATTTTTTTGTCGGAAGTGTAACGGTTAACCATGGAATCCATATTGCCACCCGTGACCCCAAAAAAAAGGTTAGGCCGGCCCAGTTTTTTGAAATCGCTGGCATTAGTCCAATCAGGCTGGGAAATAATGCCCACCCTAAAGCCTTGCGCTTCCAGTAACCGTCCAATCAAGGCCATACCGAAGCTGGGGTGATCTATGTACGCATCACCTGTCACCAAAATGACATCGCAAGCATCCCAGCCCAGTTCGTCCATTTCCTTACGGTTCATCGGCAAAACTGGGGCGACACCAAAGCGCTGCGCCCAGTATTTACGGTAGCCAAAAAGGTTAGGTGCGGCTTGTGAATCTGTAGAAATCATTTAGTGATAATTTTATGAAGGGTGTAAGCATTGTGCTTGTTTATATCTTTCAGAAATATTGGGAATTCGATCTGGTACTGCTGCTCAAGTTCAATCGCCCGCACCTTGAGCGCCTTCATATCAAACTGGGGAACGTCTTGATTGAAAGCCATAACTATCATATTGCCGCGATTACGAACTGGTAGCGTCAATACTTTTTCATTGAAAACTTGTTGCAGCCAACTTAAACACGAGTCAAATACCATTGTTGCTGTTGTCCAAAGGTTGATGACTAATATCCCATCGGGCTTCAACAGGGTTTTGCATGCATCGAAAAAAGCGAGAGAGGCTATTGATTCTGCCATACCCTCAACATCAAAAGCATCAACCAGGATCAAACTATACTTTTCCACACACGTTTTGGCATGTTGAGGAACATAAGCCCCAGCATCATCAATGATGACTTTCAACCGTGAATCCAGCGGTAAGCCGAAGTGACTGCGGGCAATCTTTACCACGCTTGCCCTGTATTCAATGGCTCTAAGGCGACATTCCGGAAAATGATACAATAAATGCCGAGCTAATGAACCGCCGCCCAGGCCTATGATGAGCGTATCATCTACTGCCTCCTTAAAGAGCAACCAACTGGTCATCGCCCGAGTATAAGGAAGTTGGAGACTTTCGGGATCGTTCAATGAGATGCTGCTTTGCCGGGAACTGGAACCAAAATGCAGTGACCTGATTCTTTTTTCTTCAACGACCTCAAGAACACCATCATCGTCATGGTCTTGGTAAACGACCAAACCATCGTACTTGTACATATCTAAAAAACAGGTAAGGTGTTACTTTAAAAGCTGATTATACACGAGTTTAAAAAGCAACACCTTACGTGTTTTATAAGTGTTCTGGGGGGGGCTCGTCAGATGAATTATTTGAAACTGTAATGGTCAACTAAAACCGGACACTTTCCTAGGCAGCTTTCATATAGAATTCCCGCTCAAATTCCAGCGGGGATTGATAGCTTAACTTTGAATGCGAACGCCGACCATTGTAAAACGCCAGATAGCCAATGATACTCTGCTTTGCAGCCTCTTTAGTCCTAACTCTTTCATAGTTCAGTTGCTCGTGTTTCAGGCTCCTGAAGAACCGCTCCGTCGGTGCATTGTCCCAACAGTTGGCCTTCCTGCCCATGCTTTGTTGCATCTTCATGATGCCCAAGTGTCCCCGATATTCGTGGCTTGCATACTGGCTGCCCCGATCAGAATGGTGCAGCAGTCCAGGATCAGGTTTGCGCCGCCAAAACGCCATTCGCAAGGCACTGACACACATCGAAGTCCGCATGTGGCCATCAAACGCCCGGCCTTATAGCGTCCCACAGGGATGCCTTCTTTTTTGAAGGCAGCCGATAAACGACGCGAACCATAGGTTCTCTTGTTCTTTTCAAACAGCTCAAGCGTCCTGGCTTCTAGTTGTGTTTGTTGGTCTTGTCTGGCTGTGCTTATGGGTGTTTAGCCCAAGCATAAAAGGCGCTGGTGCTCACCTGCATGACGCCACGCAGCGCGGTAACGGGGCGGGCCTTCTGTTGCTCCCGAACGAACCCATATTGCATTCGGCTTCCTTGGCTTCGATGCCTGCGGCCTTTTTTAATATTTCGCGCCCCATCCGTAAGCGGTCATTGTCCTTACGTAGCCGCACCAATTCAGCTTGGCCACTAAAGTCCGTAACGGATTTTGGGGTTGTCAAGACGGTTGCCGCACCCCGTTCCGCCCTGACCCAGCGCCCAATTGCGCTTAAGGATATGCCAAGGCTATCGGCTGCTTGCTGGTGGGTGCAGCCTTTTTCATTGACCAGCTTGGCTGCAGCTTGTTTAAATTCAAGCGTAAATCCGGTCGCTTTTGATGGCTTTTTGTGCTGATTTTTCACCTCTAATGATATTATAAATCTGCCTTAAAGAAGTGTCCTGCTTTATTAGACCATTACATAGTCAACGGCTTTGATGAAACCGTCTTCATCGACGTTGACATGCGCCTTGTAGCCGTAGTGCTGGCCGTCTTGCCGTTGTAGCCGGCCTCGCTGTCTTGGGTGTCCTCCCCGTCCTTGCCCTTGCGCGGGCGGCTCTGTTTGGCCTCGATGACGGTGGCATCGACGATGACGGCTTCGCCGGTCTTGATGTACAGCCCCTTGGCCGACAGCTTACGGTTGACTTCCGACAATAAGGTGTCCAGCAAGCCCTGCTTAGTCAAGGTGTTGCGGAACCGCCAGACCGTGCTGTGGTCGGGTACGCTTTCGCTTAACCCCAGGTTGATGAAGCGCCGGAACATCAAGTCCCGCGCCAGTTGCTTCTCCAGCCCAGGGTCACTTAGCCCATACCAGCTTTGCAGCAACAAGGCCTTCGACCGCAGGGATGCAGGAGGTAGGGCAATGCAGAAGCAATTGCCGAGAACATCAGCAACGGCGGCCAGGCCTGCTCGCCCTGTTTCTTGGCATGGATGCCGGACATCTGCTGTTCTATTTCCCGCCAATCAATCAACTGGTGGATGCCGTCCAGTTCTTCCAAGGCTACATGGTGCTTGACAAGGGCGTCGCTTAAACTGGCTAGGTTCTTCCAGGACATAGGCTGTTGCTCGGTCTTGAATAAAGGTCTATTTTACCCGTCTTGGGGCTTGGGGTCGTGCAAAGGTCTCCAACAGTAAAACCCAAACCCACTAATTTTCAATCTCCGCTAGTAAATGATGCCTACAACGGTCAATGTGCTTATTTTTGTCGCATGTTGCAATTCGCCAAGAGAATTTGATTAACACCCTCTCGCCAACGAAGACTATTGAATCTTATAGATTCGGCCTTGTGAAGTTTTAACTTCCGTTCGCCTCGAGCCTGTCGAAAGGCTTGTGTGCTTCGACAAGCTCAGCACGAACGGTTCAAACATTAAAAGGCCGAATCAATAGCCCCGCAATGTGAAAACAACGCTACAGCATCATGAAGATTTCGTGTCAGTTACTATGGGTGCCAAGCTTTAGCAAAGGAGTTCAATAGTTCATACCGATCTGGATAAAATTACCCAAAATAAAATCCGGCAGAACTCATTAAGTTCTACCGGATTTATTATTCAATTTAGGGCTGAGGGGAGACCAACAATTGACTAACAATTTTAGGCTGACGGCTGATAATCTCAGCACTTTTAGTACTCAGATCTTGAGCGGTATAAGGTTCTATTCCATAGGTTGTTATTTTCAAGCTATGGTTATCAGGCTTAATGTCAAACCGCGTCCAGCCAAATGAAAATAGAGCCGCATTGCTTCCTTGTTTCAACTTCGATTTAATCAATCTGTTGTCTTGTAAACCAATCGACGTGTAACCCAGACTATTCAATTGTTGGTCGATCAAGTCATGCATGGCGGCATTTTTGACCGTCATCGGCAATTTTTTAAATTCATCGAGATTGTTCGCATTGACCGAGTCCAGCAACTGATCCAGGATGATTTGCCCTCCTGGCACGAAAGCCAGCAACCTTGTCACCGCATCACCAAATGCAGGGTCAAATGCGACAGAGCCTGTTGTGATTTCAAAAGCGGATGTCATTCGCTGAGGTGCTGTCAATGGATTGCCGGTAGCTGCTAGAGCACTTAGAACATCTTCACGGTGCTGATAAGTTAAATCGTTTATTACAGTGCCATGAATATCCGCAGCAATAAAAACGACATTTTTGATAGCTTGTCCGTCTATAAATCCCAATAATTCCGAACGCTCCGAAGCAAAACCTTCATAACGGTCAGATGCGCCTAATACCCCAAGATTTTGGATAGGCTCAGGTAAAACAACGAATTTCCAAATCACGCCATCATGCTGAGATGTCAACAAATCCGTCTTAAGCCGAGCTAATTGTTTTTTGCCCAGCATGGTTCTTGTATTGGTTTTTCCGACATCGAATGACTGTGCGATAAAGCTGCCGATTTTTGCAGGATCGCTTAAATCTCCAGCACCCGCTAACTCTTGATCTCTAAATGAGCGGGCGTCCAATATGTAAACACCAGCAGTTAGGCCATAACGTTGCGCCCTGTATAGATCTGGACGCCCATCCGTCAAACTGTCACCTGTGGACGAATAGCGTTTGTTTTTAATCGCATTGTATTCAACAAATGCCTGTAAGCCATTCTTGTAAAGTGCCGTCTGGTTAATTAACCCAGTTGTTGCCGAAAAGCGCGGATCACTTGCCGCCAGTGCGCCACCCGCAAAGTCGTTGATAACCTCATGGTCATCTATCGTTGAAAATATCGAGACGTTTCGCTGTATATCGGCAAAACCATTAATGTCATTATGACTCGCGTAAACTTCTTGGTGTTTTGCCCGGTATTCGTCCAAGGTCTTGGCTTGACCCGTCGGGACAGCAGGGCTGGCAATATCGGCATAAATCGTATCGCCTAGCTTAATGAAGAAATCTAGCGATTTGTCATCCACATTCTTGATAGCGGGGTAAGGAGCTAGTTCGCCTCGCCAATCGCCAGTTACACCAAAGCTCAAGCTCTCATCGGTATTAGGTTTAGCTGCCGTCTTGAATGTGCCTTTTATGGATTGTTCATCAGGGCTGGTGACTTTATAACTGTATTTCTCACCTGCCCTTAAATGCTTAACTGTTAATTTAACTGGCTTCAGCGGGTTTTTGGCCGATACAACATCATCGACGATCACGCCATCATTATTTTTGACCTGAAATCGCACATCACCCTTTATTGTACTGCGAGTCCACAATACAGTTGATGTCTGAGTGGTGTCGCCGCTGGAAATACCATTAGGTAGGGATGAAGTGACACTTTGGTTGCTGGTGTCTGAATTATCCCCTGCAACAGAAAGCTGTATAGCGATTGCCAACAGTCCAAAGCCAGCTAAAGTTTTGCTCAATGACATTGTTCAACTCCAATTCAACGGTTTGAATAAACAGCGTAATCAAGTTACAACAAGTTTATGAAGGGATGATGACAGTAGCAGGTAGGTAACTCAGAAGTAACAATTTGGGATGTAAGTGTCTGGCTGTACAGTCTATAAAAACCATTGAATAGTGAGTACCAAACAGCCAATACTGATAACGTGCATACGGCCATTGTCCGCCACATCGAAATTTAACATCAACCCAACATTCTCTTTAATTGTGTGCGAAACATAAATTTGAGACTGTAAAGGGATTGTAATACTGGCCTAGTATAAAAGCAGTTGCCTTAAGGTTAGAAAGCTGTGAACGAATACTATATTTGCTTTCACTAAAGCCCATAAAAACCTTGGGTCGGAGAAGAATTCTTCAAAGAAACGTCTATCCATTTTAAAAAAACGAGGCTTAACATGAAAACAGATGATTATCAATTTCCCCAATTGCTGCGGAAAGTAATGAAAGTTCGTGCCGTGTTTTTACAGGCATTTGCTATGTCGATTTTAGCAATGCTTGCTATGAGTCCTGCAATCGCAGCGGACGATAACAGTGTCTATTCAATCGGCCTGTGGGGCGATTTACCTTATAACGATGTGCAAGCGTTAACTGGTGTCCCCAACCTGATTGCAGACATGAACAGCCAACGGCTGGCTTTCACGGTGCAAGACGGCGATTTGAAAGGTGGCAACAGCATAGCCAATTCGACTAGTGTCACCACTTGTGCTGATGGTCTTTATACACAAGCACTCCGTTATTTCAATGCCCTAAAAGCACCTGCGGTCTTCACGCCGGGGGACAACGACTGGACGGATTGTGACCGCCCATCGAACGGGGGATTCAATTCACTCGAACGCCTGGATCACGAACGCCAAGTCTTTTTCAACACGCCGTTTTCATTAGGTCAACGCAAAATGCGCCAAGAGGTGCAGACATCGCCATTGTGCCTTGGTGTTGCATCCGACGGAACGAAAACCTTTGTGCCTTGCTCAGAAAATCGCCGCTGGACTGTGGGTAGGGTGACGTATGCAACGCTCAACATCCAAGGCTCTTGCAACAACCTCTGCGACACTGCGCCCGACTCCGCCGAATATGCCGCTCGGAATGCGGCCAATATTGCATGGATGCAAGAGACTTTCGATGTCGCGTTAGCAAAAAAATCGGCTGCGGTCATGTTTGTAACGCAAGGCAATCCAGGCTGGGATTTAACCGACGGGACGAGAGCACCGCTGCGCGACCCAAAGACCTTGGCAGAGGCAATTCCAGCGACTGATGGTTATCAGGTATTCCTTAGTGCGCTTCGTGATGAGGTAATCGCTTTCCATAAACCTGTCGCTTATGTACATGGCGATTCGCATTATTTTCGTGTTGACAAACCGTTTCTTGATGCCAGCGGCAAACGGCTTGAGAATTTCACGCGCGTCGAAACTTTTGGCGATAATGCGGCAAACGGCACCACTGATGCCAACTGGGTGAAGGTACTCGTGGATGCACGTAGCCGTGAGGTTTTCGCTTACCAGCCGCAGGTCGTGCCTGGTAACCGCGTGGATCACACGCTCTCTAGGCCATAATGGGTCATAATCTGCAAAAACACAACGGAATTCTGGATATTTTCAAAACCCAGGATTCCGTTTTTTCTTGCTCTAACAGGAATAACCCGATTTGCTGGTTGCTATTAGTCTAAAAGGCGTTTTCAATTTTTAACAAAAGTAAAAACCACTTCATATTAATGAAGCTTTTTGACTGACTTTGGACGCCCAGTCCTAACACGTTCGACTTTTTCCACCGCCTGTAACAGGTCAGTTAAATTTAAATTCGTCAACAAATTCAACCCAGCACGTAAGATCTCACCTTTTTTGACATGCACCCCAGCCGCCAGGCAAATCTTTTTGAGTTCGGTTATTTTGTGGTGATCCTGTTCAGGAAACGAAAAGCTATCCCGAATCACTTTGGCCTTATCCTGTTTTTTCTTTTTAACGCTGAGCGGTGCTATCTGGTTTTGCACAGGAAATTCACCGGCATTTTCGACAGCAGTTTTTGGGGGTAATGCAGGTGTCTTTTTTATGGCGACTTTATTGGCAGGTTGTTCGACTGCGGTTGCTTGCAATTTAACAGCGGTAGTCGTGCGCTTTGTTGGTTTTGGCTGTGCAGTAGTCATGGTTTAGTCCTCATTAGAAATTGAATACCGTATAAACAGTATATACCGTTTATGGAAGCCTAGTTTACGCCCTGCCAAAATTTTATCAAGGGACTTTTGGATACGGAATACTTTAGTCCTTGGTTTGAAGTCATGAAGCGGTAACACTTTTGTAATAAGGGTTTCATATTAGGTCTGCATTATGGTCGTGCTTGGAAAAGCTGTCTGCACAAAACAACAAACTTATTACAAACCAGAGGACGATATGAATCTAAAACCAATCACATTGGCGGTAGCTTTCGCACTATCAACCAGCACGACGATGATATGTCAGGCGGCAAGCCCTGATTCCTTTCCTGCTCCACATTCGGACAAGGCTACTTGGTATGCGGCAGGTAAAGCTACCGTTGAAAAAAACGCAGCACTACGCCCCGTTACCCGTAAAGCTAAAAATGTCATCCTTTTTATCGGCGATGGAATGGGTGTTTCTACTGTGACTGCGGCGCGTATCCTAGCAGGTCAACAACCAGATATTATCGATGCCAACAACACCAAACCGGCTAGCAGCGGCGAGGAAAATTCCCTGAGCTTCGAATTATTCCCCCATTTGGCGTTGTCAAAAACTTACAGCACCAATCAACAAACGTCAGACTCCGCCCCAACAATGACCGCGATGGTGACTGGCGTAAAAACGGCTGATGGGATGTTGTCAATTGACCAAGGCGTAAGCCGCGCCGATTGTGCTGTTGATCTCAAACAACACGCTTTGAAAACTATGCTTGAACTTGCCGAAAGTAAAGGCAAAGCAACCGGCATCGTGTCTACCGCTCGGATTACCCATGCGACTCCAGCGGCCAATTACGCCCACACCCCTGAACGCAACTGGGAAGCCGATTCCAATCAGCCTGCAGGCTGCGCGGTGCCTGACATTGCCCGCCAGTTGGTAGAATTCAAGTACGGTGACGGTCTGGAAGTGGCATTAGGAGGTGGCCGTGAGTATTTCAGGCCAAATACCTTACCTGATCCTGAAGATGCCGGAAAATTTGGCAGACGCAAAGATAACCGTGACTTGACGGCTGAATGGACAAACAAATTTGGAACGAATAGCGCGTATATTTGGAATCAAGCACAATTCGATGCCATCGACTCCAATACAACTACACATTTGCTGGGCTTATTTGAGCGGTCACACATGGAATACGAAGCGGATCGTTTAGCAGATACGGCAGGCGAACCCAATCTTGCCGCGATGACCGAGAAAGCCATCAACGTATTGCAAAAGAACCGCAAAGGATTTTTCTTGCAAGTTGAAGCGGGTCGCATCGACCACGGCCATCACGCCGGTAATGCTTACCGGGCATTAACGGATGCGATTGCATTGTCTGATGCGGTAAAAAAAGCAGTCAAAACTCTGAAAGCTAATGGTGAACTGGAGGATACGTTAATTATCGTATCGGCAGATCACAGCCATACCTTTACTATTGCGGGTTATCCACAGCGCGGCAACAATATACTGGGTAAAGTGATAGAGCCCGGCGCAGCCAGTTTTACCAAGGCTTCCGATGGTGCGCCTTATACGACCTTGTCGTATGCGAACGGCTTGGGTTTCCATGTCGGCGTGGCGGGTGATGACGTGTACGCAACGCCAGTGCAAATAGGGCGCTTCGCAGATATGACCAATGTTGATACGACCGACGCAAACTTCCACCAAGAAGCGACAGTTCCTTTGGCGGGTTCTGAAACCCATGCGGGTGAAGATGTGGCAATCTACGCGAGAGGTCCAGGTGCACACTTGTTCCAAGGTGTCTTGGAGCAAAACGTGATTTTCCATGTCATGAACAAAAAAATGTTCGGTGAATCCAGAGACTAAAACGGGTATTCCCTTAAGGAAGCTCTGAACAAGTCAATTCCGATCACGTCTTTCGGCTTCGCTCAGGAGAGCGTTCGACAAGTACACCACGAACGGAGAACGGAATCAACCCCTTAACGTTCGTCCTGAGCCTGTCGAAGGACTTGAACAGGGGTTCCTCAACACGAACTATTTTCTACCTCAACGGTGATGTAAAAGCAGTTTACTTTTCGGCGAGGGTTCGCAAAGAACCCTCGTTTTTTTTTGCATTCGACAACTTAGCCAATTTTATAAACTATCACATGAAAAAGCTTTTAATCCTTTCGCTTATTCTCAGCTTGATTGCTTGCACGAATTCTGCCCAACATGAAGGTCTAGCAGGATTGGCTGCTACGCCGCAGCTCACTTGTCGATATGAAAAACAGGTGGTTGATGCCAACAAGTCACGAAAAACAAACTGGTATTTTTGGCGGCAAGAACAGCGCACCGAAACACGCGATGAGCTTTCTAATCAGGGCGAGATTTGGGAATACAAAAAACCGGGAGAATTTTTTTATACCCGCCTATTCTATAACGAAAGGGTTGCCCTGGAATTCGTACCGGGTGATTTGGCGACAACAGGCACTGCTCCGTCCTTGCAGCAGCTAACTTCCCTCGTCGATCCCAAAATGTTCGGCAAGGAATTGATCCTAGTCAGTACAGGCAATAGCGATGGCCTATCCGTAGAATATTACAGCGGGACTATCAACAATATTGCTACCGAAGTAGATTGGCTTCCAGCCTTAAAATTACCTGCACGTCTCGTAAAAAAATTACCCGAAGGTACTGTGGCACTCACTTTATCGGAGTGTGATAAAGGATCAAAACTTGCTTTTAAACCAATCACTAAAGCTGAATTAGATGGTTTTCGCCGCCTTGATTACACAGATTTGGGGGATATGGAAGATGACCCTATGGTTCAACATATCGAAAAACTGTTAGGGGGACACCATGATAACTGACACTCAAAAAATGGATGGTTCGACCCTTTAGCAATAATCAGGAAAGCATTGTTGCCTGAATACAATCCGACCCGCACCTTTCAAAAGGAGTTTTGTAATGTTGTATCCGCAACAAAACCTAATCCGAAACAAATTAGACCTATCCGGTGTTTGGGATTTTCAGATTGATCCCGATCAAATGGGTGAACAAAAAGGCTGGCAAAATGGGCTTGTGGACTCTCGTCCAATCGCAGTTCCAGGCAGTTGGAACGAGCAGCATGAAGACCTTTATAACTACCTCGGACTTGCCTGGTATGTCAAATCGATTTATATCCCACAGGGCTGGCGAGGACAGCGTGTGTTCTTGCGTGTCGGTTCAGCCTGTTATTTCGCTACAGTTTATGTCAACGGTAACAAGATAGGATCACACGAAGGCGGGCATTTACCCTTTGCTTTCGAAATCACCGATAAAATCCGATGGGACACAGACAACGTTATCGCCATCAGCGTTGAGAACGAACTAAAGCCAACCCGCGTACCTTCCGGTAACATGAATACTCCGCTGTTGCCAGTCGCCAGTTTTCCGCACACCACCTATGATTTCTTTCCGTTTGCGGGCATCCATCGACCGGTAGTGCTGTATAGCGTCCCGCAGACTAATATTGATGATGTGGCCGTCGTCACTGGTATTGATGGTGCTGACGGTACGCTAAAGGTGACTATCCGGCTGAATACAGCGGCCTCTGTACAAGGATCCTTGCAGCTAACGGGTGGCGATGCAACGATCACAGCCAAGCTAGCTTTCCAGGACGGATTGGCCGAAGCGCAATTTACTATCCCTAATGCTAAATTCTGGTCTGATAAGACACCGTATCTATACGACCTGACCATCCAGACGGAACAAGACCATTACACGTTGAAAGTGGGTATCCGTACGATAGCGGTGCAGGACAGCCAGATTTTACTGAATGGAAAGCCAGCAAAGTTCAATGGTTTTGGTCGTCACGAGGATTTTATCGCTAGCGGGAAAGGCTTGAACCTGCCCTTGCTAGTTAAAGATTATCAGTTAATGCGCTGGACGGGTGCCAACAGCTATCGTACTTCGCACTATCCCTATAGCGAAGAAGAAATGCAACTGGCGGACCGGGAAGGTTTCCTGATTATTGATGAGATACCCGCTGTCAGCTTACAGTTTGAGGATGACGAGAATATTGCCATCCGTCACCGAGTGTGCCTACATCAGATTGATGAATTGATCGCCCGCGACAAAAATCATCCCAGCGTAGTGATGTGGTGCGTGGCGAATGAACCCATGACCCCGAGATTAAACTTGTCGCCATCGGAAGCCCTTAATGATCCCGCAGTGGCGAAGGGCAAAGACTTTCTTGATAAATTAATGCACCACACCCGCGAATTGGATCCTACTCGACTAGTGACATTTGCGACTTTAGGGGGCACACCTACGTCCTGGGTTGAGCAATGCGATGTCGTCTGCATGAACCGCTATTGGGGATGGTATGTGATGGGCGGCGAGTTGGACAAGGCATTAGTTTCCCTTGAGGAAGAACTCGATGCTGCCTGGGAAACCTGGTGTAAGCCCATCATCATGACCGAGTTCGGTGCGGATACCCTGGCGGGTATGCACGGTCAGCCCAATGCCATGTGGACGGAAGAGTATCAAGCAGAGTACATACGCGGCCATCTCACGGTGGCGGCATGCAAGGACTACATCGCAGGCATGCAAGTTTGGAACTTTGCCGACTTCGCCGCCGTGCAGAGTACCATGCGCGTAGGAGGATTGAATATGAAAGGTGTTTTTACCCGTATACGCACCCCAAAGATGGCTGCCCACGTTTTGCGGGAATTTTGGATAAAATAGGTTGAGTAATTATGTACCCTAAAAAACATGAACTCTCAGCATATTATACCAATCCCAATAAGTTGTTATTTGAACCCCCTCATCCTAACCTTCTCCCAGAGGGAGAAGGAGTTTTTTGAATTTTTAGAGATCCCCATCAATTGTGCATGCACCTAACTGATTTTTCACGGACGTATTCAAGTGTGCTTTTTGCCAAAGGATCAAAGAAAATTTAGCCAAAATATTCTATTTTTGAGTAATTATTGAATGGTTAAGATGTGGCTTAACAATTTTGACTCCAATATTGCCATCACACATCAGTTTGCTGAAGTACAAAAAAAAGGCCGCCTTAAAACTGGCGGCCTTAGAGTACAACACACTTAAGGAGGAGGGGTTAAAACGATTTACCGACCATCAATATTAATGTTGGTCTTTTTTGGCTTTAAAGCCTGTGATCTTGATCAGATCATCAGTTGGATAGCCGTCGTTACTTGCACAGTTGCTACCTGCAATGCACGCGGTATCGCTGCTATGCTGGATTTGAACATAAGCCGTTTTACCATCGCCCGAGAAAGTAAAGCCGGTAGGCTCAGCGCTACTGTCACGCACTGATAGAACTTTCACGCAGCCATCGGCTTTAATATCACGATCTTTTCCGTCAGGTAAACATGCCCAGACATCACCGAAAGGATTGTCTTCAATGACATACATATTGCCAGTGACAGGTTGGAAAGCTAAGTTATCAGGTTGGTTAAGGTCGGCATCTCCTTCCAAAACACGGTTAGCCACTGCAACTGCGAAGCCCTTAGATTCAGCACTGTCCGCCAAATAGGTGAGTAAGTCAGCGTTAGCGCCAGGATTGTCAACTGTTACCTCACCAGTACCGACTGGGTTAGTATCGATCAAACAAATGGTTTCGCCATAGTTTTGTGCAGCACTGTTACCGGTATTATTCCAGCAAAATTTAACACCAGCACCTTTATACATAGGGTCGAAATGACCATCTTCAGGACGGTAAAACCCCGTTGCACCATAGCTGGAAGCAGAAAAGCGCAAGCCAATCGCTGGATCTGTTTTTAACCAAGCACCTTCGCCAATTTCACAGCCTTGTCCGAACTGAGGGAAGCTACTGCTGGTTCTGGCTTGGCAGGACGCTTGGTAAGCGTAGACGTTGCCGGTAACCAGGGGTGATTTGCTTAAATCAGTAACAGCCACACCGTTCCATGGCACAGAGGGAACAAATTTAAACAGGCTGCCACCGTCAGCATCAGCGCCGCCAGTTCCAGGGCGTTCTTCGTCACCATAATACACAACACCTTGCTTGTTCAGATCAAGGCCTTCCCATGCCAAATTGCCCAACGCGCCGCGATATTCGACTTTTCCAGTGACCGTAGCGCCGGCGCTGTCAATCGTGTCGCTTGCACCGCGAGTAACCAAGGTAAGTTCAGTGGTGGTCAGTGGATTAAGGATTTCATACAACCCCCCATCATCACGCTCCTCAGTGACAACAATGGTGTTCCAGGGTGTGCGACGGATGCCATCGCAGGAAGACATTCCGCGCAGTATGGTTTCTACCGCCCCAGTCTGGAGGTTTACTCGCTGTATAGATGGGCCAAATTTATCCAGTCCACTGGGATACTTGCCGACAACATTGTCCACAGGGTTACGGAAATCTTCAATACAAGTAACGATGTGAGTGGGCTTGGTGTCATTAGGCCAGAATGCCATCTGATCTGAGTTTTGAGCAACTTTGCGCGAAACGATCTGAGCATTTAGTCCCTTTGCTAGTTTAATCAGGCTAAGGGCGTTTTGATTGGGTGTTCGTGGCACGGTTACGCTTTCAGAAGCGCCTATTGGCATATCAAAGCCAAAGTATTGTTCTGCATGTTTCTTTAAGTGGTTCTGAGCGGCCAAGCCTAAATCAGGTGCCGCAGTCGCGGTGCCTGAAATTGCAAGGCTTATAGCCAAAGTAAGTAGGGATTTTTTCATTAGCATGCACTCCTGGGGTTAATTTTTTTGTTGTTTTGCTCAAGTAAACGGCTGAAGCGTTTAACCCAGCATCTGCATTGTAAGTATCGTTTATGAAAAATAAGTGACAGTTTGATGAAGATTCTGTGACCGACCAGTTGCAAGGGCAGGGCAACAAAAAGATATGCTTTTCTGGGTAACTGCATGCTTAGCCGAGGTATTGAAAGAAGAGGTATTAGGTAGCTCTACAAATTCAAAAAGTATCTTCCCCTTCGGGAGAAGGTTGGGGGAAAGGAGGCTAGGGTTGGTTTTTTAAGCATCAAGTAATTTGTATTTTTGTATTAAATAAGCTTTCAACCATTCTTCTGTATCAAGCATATTGTTTGGCGTTTCAGAAAACTTCATTAATTGTTGTTTTAACAAGTGTTGCGGCATCAATAATAATTCAATATCTACCATCGCAACATATTTGTCAGGGTGCAAATTATTGCCATTAATGATTTTTTCCAACTGGTGCTTCTTGAAACCGAGGGTATGATTGATTTCTCCCCTGATGTCGACCATTACAAGCAATAAATCGCTGCCAGTACATGTTTCGTCAAGCAAGCAGCTAAAACGATTAAGCAAGTAGTTGATGGCAAAACGATAGATGTCGGATTCTCTAGTAAAAAGACGGGTAGCAACGGATTGGACGGCCGCGCGATCACTGTTATCCAGACGTAGGGAAATTAACTCTTTTATCTCCTTCAATGTTTTACTCCTTAGTGGAAGGATTATTCAGTTGGAACTATTATGAGAGAGCATGATAAGTCACAAATGTTACAGAAATTTTACAGTGCTAATTTCACATCTAAACCACCCATAATATTTGATAACCTCTAAAAATTCACACCCTCTGTTGGGATGGCTAAATCCTTGTAGCTATCTCGAAGGGCATAAGTATCTACTCCTTCTCCCTTGGGGGAGAAGGAGTAGATACTTATGCTCGAAGGGAGTAGAGGCTAGATCGCCTAACTTAAGGGCACTGGGCATAGTGCGTGGAAGTAAAAATGCCAAAATTGTATTGCGTTTATAGTACGTTACACGAAAACTTAACCAACCTGTCACTGTATTGGTACCCGAAAAATGCCAGAATCTTCACCAGTTGAAGGTAACAACCTGTAAAGCGATTCGACAACAAAAAGGTTGGTTTTACAAGATGTGCTGAAAACAAGGAGCTAGCCCTAAAGTATTAAACATAAAACTGTTGGGCTAGTGATTGGAGATTTATTTTTTATCAAACCTTACTATAGAGGCAACTCAATGAAAAAATTATTACTTGGCGCGGTCGCTTCAGCTGCTTTATTTGCGGGGGCAGCGAATGCTGTTATTACACCTGCTTTACCTACAGTTGGTGTCTATACCATTACTCAGTCCGGTGCTTCTGCGTCGCAGCCATATTTTGAAAGATATTTGACCGGCGCTGGCGTACCACTTCCTAGCAGGCTGTGTGCTGGTGCTATCACAAAGCATATAGACTCAACAGTCCCTAACCAATTCGCGTATTCGTGCGTTGCAAATAAAGTTGGTAACCCAACACTTGCGGCTGCGATGGGAGTTAATACAGTTTTGTTGGTAAAAAAACGTACTGCTGGGGGATCAGGCTGGGGTGTTGGGCCTGTTGCCATAGATGCCACAATTCCTTTCTTAGGCGGTTCGGCTAAACCTGACTTTGGTCTTTCTGATCTAGCGCCAAGTTTTTTCACAGCCGCCAATCCCTATAATGTCGATGCCACAATTCTTGGCCTTCCTACTACTTCAGCCATCATTGCCAGCAATTTGACTGTCTTACCCGTTGCGAGACAAATGTTTGGTGTAGTGCTCAGCACGGCATTTCGTGATGCCTTGCAAAATGCACAATTCGCTGCCGCTGTTTGTAAATTAGCGGGTAGTGGAGTGAATGGAAGAGAAAGCTTGGCGTGTATGCCAAACCTGACCGTGGCGCAGATTACCCAGCTTATCAAGAGGGGGGGTACGACCTTAGCCGGTGGAACCATAGCTAATGGCACTGTACACACTTGCGGCAGAACCGATGGTTCAGGTACCAAGGCAGTTACGGCGCAAAAGATCTGTGAAGTTGCTGGCAACACACCAGTACTGTCTGCCTGCCAAGGCATTGCTGCACCTTATCTTGCCGCTAATACCCCAGTATCGCCTTCAACAATCACCCGTGCTGGTGGTAGATACCATGAAATGGCTTCCGCAAGTGGCGTGGCTGAGTGTTTGTCTGAACTCAACCAAGGTGTAAACATAGGTACAAGCACAGCATTTACGATGAGCGGATTACCCGCTTGGGCAATCGGTTATCAAAGCACCGATAATAATGCCTTCGTAGTAGCACCAGGAGCTGGCACTACTGGCCAATACCGCTTTATTAAGGTGGGTGGTGTAGCGCCTACTCTTGTCAACGCCGCTGCAGCCACCTACACCGATGTGGGTTTGTCATCATGCCAATATAACAAAACGGCAGCAGCAGCAGTCCACCTTCCTCCGGCTAAAAAAGCCTTGATTACGCAAATCTGCGCGGGCATGAAAAACGTGCTTGTGATTAATGCCGTAAACCCTCTTGTTGCGAAACATACTTGGGGACAAGCTGGATTTTTGCCATAAATCTTGCCGACTCTATCTACTGAATAGGTTAATTTGAATGTCGTGCTTTGTGGAGCTGTATTGATTGTCAACCTTTTACGATATAGATGCAATCTGATCATTTGCTTTCACCCCAGCCCTTTTTCACTGGCTTGCACACAGGCTATTAGCCGTATTTCTTCAGCTCATTAGCTGATGTCTTAAGTAAAGCAACACTTCAAAAAGCTAGGCTCGTCGTTTTGCAACGATGAGCCTGGTGTCTTTTGGGCAAGTCAAAAACTGAAGAACACCCCTAAAATTCAAAGAACCCCCTTAATGGCGTTGGGTAGGGAGCGTGGAAGCGAAAACAGCCAAAACGTATTACGATTATATTACTTTACACGAAATCTTAACCAATCTGTAACCTTGTAGACCCACAAAAATGAAACAATTCTCGCCAGTTGTAAAGTAACAGCCTGTAAAACGATTTGGCAACAGAGAGATTGGTTTTACAGGATGTGCTGACAACAAGGATACCGAGCCTCTCGGTATTGTTGATTCGGACTTGTGAAGTCTTAATTCTCGTTCGCCTTGAGCCTGTCGAAAGGCAGGTGTTCTTCGGCAAGTTCAGTACGAACGGGTTCAAACATTAAAGGCTGAATCAATAAACATTAAAACTGTTGAGGCTTGCGTAGTATTAGGGATTTATTATTTTCAAACCTTATTAACGAGGAAACAACATGAAAAAGTTATTACTAGGCGCGGCTGCTTCGGCTGCGTTATTTGTGGGAGCGGCGAATGCTGCTGTCGTACCTGCCTTACCTGCCGGTGCAAATGTTTATACCCTTACCGTGTCAGGTGCTTCTGCGTCGCAGGCGTACTTTGAAAAATATTTAACGGGTGTTGGCTTATTGCCAGCTAAGAGGCTGTGTGCTGGTGCCGTCACTAAGCATGTAGACGCATTGATCAAAGACCAATTCGCATATTCGTGTGCCGCAAATAAGGTTGGTAACCCAACACTTGCGGCTGCGATGGGAATTAAAACGGTTTTGTTGATAAAAAAGCGTACTGATGGTGGATCAGGCTACGGTGTTGGGCCAGTTGCCGCTGATGCTGCTATCCCATTCTTAGGAGGTTCAGCTAAGCCTGACTTTGGTCTTTCCGACCTGGCACCAAGTAATTTCACTTCTGCCTTTCCTTATAATGCCCCTGCTGGTGTCCCTGGTTTTCCATTAACTGCAGCAGCCATAGCCGCCAAGTTAACGGTTCTAAGTGCTCCAAGACAGGTGTTTGGTGTTGTGGTCAATACGGCATTTCGTAATGCCTTGCAAAAAGCACAAGGCAAAGTGGTTGGTAATGGACTCGTTGTCAACATGCCTAGCCTGACTAAAGCGCAGATTACTAGCTTTATTAAGACTGGTACCAGTGGGACTCTTACTGGCGTGTACACTTGCGGCAGAACCAATGGTTCAGGCACCAAAGCGGCGACCGCACAAAATATCTGTGGTGCTGCTGGGACAGCATGTCAAGGCACTCCTGCTACTAGATACTTTGAATTATCTGCTTCAAGTGGCGTGAGCGAGTGTTTGTCTGAAATTAACCAAGGGGTCAATACTCTTGGCACAAAGTTTAACAATGCACCGCTGAAAAAAGGCTTTGCGATTGGTTATCAAAGTACGGATGTTAATGCCTTGCCACCAGCAACACAACTTGGCACACTAGGTCAATACAGCTTTATCAAAGTGAATGGTGTAGAGCCCACTCTTGTCAAGGCCGCTGCCGGTAGCTACATCGATGTGTCTCGTTCAACATGCCAGTATAACAAAACGGCAGCAGCAGTAGCTCACCTTCCGGTAGCTAAAAAAGCGTTGATTACCCAAATTTGCCAAGGTATTGGCAACGTTGCTGTGATTAATGCCGTAAACCCACTTGTTGCAAAACATACTTGGGGACAAGCCGGATTTTTGCCATAAATCTTGCTACTATTGATTTGGTCTTTTAATGTTTGAACCGTTCGTGCTGAGATTCGAAGCACACAAGCCTTTCGACAGGTTCAAGGCGAACGGTAGTTAAAACCTCATAAGGCCGAATCTATAACTAAAGGTTAATTTAAATGTTGTGCTTTGAGGGGCTATATTGATTACCAAGCTTTTACAGCAGGCACAATCTGATCATTTGCTTCCACCCCAGTTTTTTTCACTGGGTTGCACTCATGATTGTATTAATCTCTTTTTTCAGCTAATTAGCTGATGTCTTAACGTAAAGGAATACTTCAATCAGCCAGGCTCATCGTTGCAAAGCGATGGGCCTGGTGTCTTTTAGGCGAGGCAAAAACTGAAGAGAATCTATCGCGCCATCTGTCATGTTTCGCCAAAATTTGCCATTGTCATGAAAAGGTAACATTTCACCCCTACAATCGCGGAGTTTGTAAATTTTGTGACGTAGTTCACACTATTTTTAATAAACCTTTGTAAATTCTTTCCTGTGGTACGGCGTACAGACCTTTGCCCAAGCATTTTGCTGGCATGGTTATACCAATCCCAATAAGTTCACATATTATCCCTTCTCCAGTGGGAGAAGGTTAGGATGAGGGGATTCAAATAATAACTTATTGGGATTGGTATTATTTTTGAACCCTGACATAACTCTACGTGACACGGCAGCATACCCAGTCCGGTCAATATGCGAGAGGGTGTTTTTGAGGTTTTCTAAAAGAAAACAGCAGTTTTTGGATAAGGGAATCCCTAAAAATCCCCTCTCCCTCTGGGAGAGGGCTAGGGTGAGGGTTGTAAATGCTTGATTTTAAATCCCTCATCCCAACCTTCTCGGCAATAGCTCCTGCATTGCCCTACTACCTACATCGATGTAGGCATCCCAGAGGGAGAAGGCGTTTTTCAGGGATGGAGGGAGAGCGTAGCGAGGGTGTCGGGGATTTTTAGTGATCCCCCATAAGTTGTAACGATACTAATTAAACACTGACTCTAACGATCAATAAAAATGCGGATACAAGCAATTAAGCGAAAAAAAATGGCAACTTTGTGGGTTCTGGGTATTTTATTGGCCATGAATTGTAGTGCTGGTTTTGCGGATGAGGCCACTGCTCAAGCCGCGGTTGCGCCTGTCGATTCAACATCAGCATCAACGGACAAACCCCAATCCCCAGGAGCGAAGCCAGGTGCGAAAGCTCAGCCCACAGCAACAACACCCGTAGTAAAACAACCAACCGAACCTGAAGCCAACTTTGATTTGTTGGAGCTACGAGTTAAAGGCAATACCATGCTTGAAGACACAGTGATTGAGCGTACGGTTTACCCTTATTTAGGGCTCAAAAAAAATATCGACACGGTAGAAAGCGCCCGAAGTGGATTAGAAGATGCCTACCACAACAAAGGCTATCAAACCGTCGTAGTCGATATTCCTGAACAAGATGTCGAAAATGGTGTGGTCACCTTGCAAGTGATAGAAGGCAAGGTGTCTCAGTTACGCGTTACCGATTCGCGATATTTTTCACTAGGCAAGATTAAGGCTGGAGTGCCAGAACTGGCGGAAGGCAAAGTACCCAATATGCCGGTCATGCAAAAGCAGCTTGAAGTACTAAGCGCCCAAAGTGAAGACCGTGCCATCACACCCATATTACGAGCAGGTGATACGCCCGGAACTCTGGAAGTTGACCTAAAGGTTAAAGATGAACTGCCGCTACATGGCCGTATTGAATTAAATGGCCGCAATACCTCCGCGACCAGTCGCCTGCGCTTGGTCAATTCACTGCATTACGACAATTTATGGCAAAAAATGCACAGCGGTTCGTTGATGTATCAGGTATCGCCGGAAAATAGTGAAGAGGTTGATGTTTGGGCAGGTACATATGCCATGCCGATACCAGAAACCGATGCCAAGCTGGCGATATACGCGGTAAGCTCATCGTCAAAAGCACAAGTCGCTCAGGTGGGCGGTACAACTGTTATTGGTATTGGTGAAATTTACGGGCTTCGCTTAATAAAGCCGTTGCCAGGCTTTGATGATTATTCCCATAGCTTGACTATTGGCGTGGATTATAAAAATTTCAAGGAAGATACTAAATCAGGGAATGAACCATTAAGGCATACGCCCATCAGCTATTTGCCGTTCATGGTGCAATACAGCTCTTCAATTTTTGATAAAGCATGGCAGGCATCGTTAACTTTAGGGGTAAATTTTGGCATTCGTGGCTTGGTGAGTGATTCAAATACTTATGGAAAAAATGAGCTAGGGAAACCCGTTATTGTTGGAGAATTTGAAGATAAACGCCATGGGGCTAGACCTAATTACGCTTATTTATCCGCAGAGGCCAGTTTTAGCCATGATTTGCCTTATGAAATGCAATTCGTCAGCCGCTTTGCAGGGCAAGTTGCCGATTCCCCCTTAATCAGTAACGAGCAGTTTTCTTTGGGCGGTATGGATTCAGTACGTGGTTATTTTGAAACCCAGGCCTTGGCCGACGATGGCATTACCGCATCGCTAGAACTCAAGTCCCCGCGTTTATTACCTATCAGCATTGATTACGTCAATAAATTGCAAGCGCTGGCATTTGTGGATGGCGGTTTTGGTCGTTTGCAACAACCTCGAGGTAGTGAACCTGAAAATTACAGCTTGCTTAGTACCGGTGTGGGCGTACGTTTTCAAGTGTGGAAGTATTTTCAGGGCGTACTTGATTTAGGCTTTCCTTTGCTGACGTTGGACCCAGTTAAAGCTGGGCATCCCAAGCTGCATTTTAGTATTGCAACAGATTTTTGATAGTTAGGATCTATGATTTCAAATATTTAGATGATGAGCGGGGCACATACCCAATTCTGTTGAGTTAAGAGGAAAACCTGCTGCCAGACGGGGCATGTTGCCCCGTTTGAAAGGTTTAACGTTGGTGAAGCTCAACGTCACGGTGTGTGGTTTGTAAAAAAACAGCAGGAACGGGGATTCCCAAGCCCCTCTCCTGCTGGATGCCTACATGGACGTAGGTAGTAGGGCAACGCAGGAGCAGTTGCCTAGAGGGTTGGGGTGAGGAGAATAAAAGCAACTGTTTATATCCCCCTCATCCCGACCTTCTCCCTCAAGGGAGAAGGAGCAGATACTTGTGTGGATACTTATGTCCAGAGGGAGAGGGGGGGTAGAGATCCCCTGAAATTATTTTCAGAGTATTAACTTAAATTGCACAGAGGATTAGCGATGGCTAATAAACACAAACCACAGCAGCACGCACAACAATCTCAATCGCTAAGACTTACGCCACTGTCTGCCTGTATACGGCTGGTATTGGCTGGTGGGGTGTTATTAGGCTACGCATCGCAGGGCAATGCAGCACCGCCTGTATTGCCGGTGGCATCCAAAAACTGGGTTACGTCTGGCAGTGCAACGCATCAAATACTGGGCAATGCCTTGCACATCAACCAGAAGTCGGATAAAGCCATACTCAAATGGGATAAGTTCAACATTGGTGTAAAAAATCAAGTGCAATTTCACCAACCCAAGACGACTTCGATTGCCTTAAATAAAATAACTGACCAAAATGCCAGCCAAATTCTGGGTAAATTAAGCTCCAACGGTCAAGTTTACCTGTATAACCAAAACGGTTTCATATTTGGTAAAAACTCAGTGGTTAATACCAATACCTTAGTGGCTACCGCGCTTGATATTGATAATAATATTTTCAATAACGTCGGTATTACTAAGAATAAAGATGCCGTTGGGAGTTTCTTGCCTGCAATGGGAGGTGATAATACCCATAATGATAACGCAAACATTACTGTTGAGAAGGGCGCAAAAATTCATGTCGGTAAAAATGGTCGGTTGATCATGGCAGCGGCAAACGTTTCCAACGCTGGCAGCCTGGAAGCGGATAAATACGGGCAGATTATGTTGATTGCCAGTAAAGACAAGGTGTACTTGGCAGAACAAAAAACCAATCCTGCTGGCTTGTTGGTTGAAGTCGGGACTGGCGGTAAAGTCGAAAATCTGGGTAATATCTTGGCCCGTCAAGGTAATGTGACCTTAATGGGGTTTGCGGTTAATCAGCGCGGGCGTGTCAGTGCCACCACATCGACCAAGGTGAATGGCTCAATCCGGCTGATTGCTGGTGAAGGTATAGCGGATAGTACAACTTCGGAGCTTAAGTTGGGCTCAACAACTCGCCCGATAGATTTAAACGACGGCCTTAAAACAAAATCAAAGGTTACCTTTGGTTCGGGCAGCATCACCCAAATTGTCGCCGATGCAGAGGACAATAAAGCCGTTGATAAGCAGGTGCAAAAGCAATCCATACTGGAAGTACTGGCACACGACGTGCATTTGCAGTCAGGTTCGGCCATTGGTGTGCCAGGCGGTAAGGTGGATATAACTGCTACAAATAATACGACAGAGTATTTAACCGGTTCTAAAGATCCTGTGACAGGCATCTCAATCCCCGAAGGCCGTATTATCATGGACAGAGGCGCATTAATAGACGTATCCGGTGCTAAAAATATATCCGCATCCGTTACCCGTAATATTGTCGATGTACCGGTACAAAGCTATGAACTGCGTAATTCACCCCTGCAAAAAGGCGGCGTATTACATGGCCAAACCGTCCAGGTCGATATCCGTGACAAAACCCCCATCGTTGATACCAGCGGCGCAGTGGAGCGTGTTGAGCGCGGCATTGACGAACGCTTGGCAAGGCTGCCCAGTACCGTCAATTTAACCGCTGGTGGCGATGTCAGTGTTAACCCACATGCCCGCATTAATATCTCCGGTGGTACGGTTAATTATCGGGGTGGTATTGTCAATACCACCAAACTTGTGACGGATTACGGCAAAATTGTCGATATAAGCGATGCCGATCCCAATGAACATTACCAGTCCGTGCTGGGTTTGTACAAAGAAGTCTATCAAAAATGGGGTGTGACAAAAACCTGGCAAACTGGTGGCTCGTCTGGACAAGGACATTTTGAGGCAGGCTACCAAGAAGGCCTGGATGCAGGGACGTTGAATATCAATTCCTTGGCTGTATCCTGGAACGGCGATTTGGTGGCAGGTGCTGCTAGTGGCTTATTTCAACGCAGCCCAGACAACAAGGCATTTGGTGGCGAGTTGTCTATTTTAAGTAGAGATGGCGGACGTGATGCTACTACTGCGTTGTTATCTACACAAAACGTCGTTTTCCAAGCACAGGGCAATGGTGCCACTATCACCGAAAAGACTTCTTTTCCGAAGCGGCATATCCCAGATGACCTTGCAACACCAGAGGTAAACGAAGAAAAAGAGATACCTGTCGATTTAGTGCTGTCAACCGATATGATTAACCGTTCTGGAATACAAGCACTCACCGTTAAAACCCATGGTGATGCCACGATAGCCCGTGATGCCAACATCACGCTGACACCCGGAAAGAGTAGCCCAATTCTAAATACTGAAACCAAGGGAAAACCCAGTGAATTTAATCTGGTAGCCGCCAGTATTGATGTCAAAGGCCGTGTCAATGCGGCGGGTGGGTTGATAAGGCTGGCCAGTGGTAATGATGATAAGCATATTACTGACAATGCAGACTCTCAATTTTTTTCAACGAATGTCAATTTAACCTTAGCGTCTACCGCCGAGCTTAATGTGTCAGGCCGCTGGGTGAATGATTTTGCCTTGGGGCTGGCTGCCACTCCGACGGAAGCCGTTGCCATTGATGCTGGGGAAGTCCAGCTTACCTCAACTAAAGGTTTGGATCTCCAAGGCGGCTCAGCCATCCATGCCGATGGCGGTGCTTGGTTGGCGCAGGATCAGCAATTAACCACCGGGAAGGCGGGGGCTATCGATATTGGAAGAGATTCCGGTTCTAATGGGATTCCTTCTGCTGATCTTTTCCACTTAAACGGGCAATTGTCGGCCTATGGCTTAACAACGGGTGGCACGCTAAAGTTAACGCCCTTGGTAAGCAAACTTGTCGTTGGAACGCCAGATATTGCGGACATAAACAGTGACACGTTAGTCCTGGGGGTAAAAAAAGGTCGCCTGGATATTCCTGGTATTGAAGGTTTTAGCAACATCACACTAGCTGCTACCGGGATAAATCCAAAGCTTGAAATTAAAGGGCAAACTACCCTCAACTTAATCCAACAAAACCGCTTATTGAATAACAACTTTCAGCAACAAGCCAGTGCCAGTTCACTCGCAGGGTTCAGTACCCTGACCACTCTACCTGATTACTTACGTAAACCCGTAGATTTAACTCTGAAGACTGGCTATCACGGCCTCATAAAGTTGGCTACCGACAGTAAAATACTGGGGGATAAAGAAGCCAATATCAACTTAACTGCTGGAGCGCTGGGCAGTATTTATGTCGATGGCTTGATTGATGCGCCGGGTGGTTCCATTGGTCTTGCTTCAGGTGAAGGCGAGGCAAATAAATCTGAATATAACAATGGGGCAATATGGTTAGGGCGGCATGGCAGCTTACAAGCACGGGGTACAACCCGGCTAAATCCGCCCGATGCCCTGAACAGGCGCACGGGTAAGGTACTGGACGGCGGCAAGGTAACGCTGGCAAGTAATACGGGTTATGTCGTCCTTGAGCAAGGCTCTAATATTGATGTGTCCGGCACTAAAGCGACCTTGGATGTGTTGTCTGACGACCCCAGCGGTATCCGCACCCCAGCAACAGAAATCGGCTCCAATGCCGGCACGATTGCCTTGACTGCCACGGAAGGCGCGGTGTTTGATGGTAAGTTAATAGGGGCCGCTGGGTCTGCAACCACTAAAGGTGGGCGATTGAAGGTGACGCTTGATCGCTCACAAAGGTATGGAGGACAGGAAGCTACAGGTCTTAGCTACGGGCCATTAATGCTGGGGGTTCGGCAGGATTATCAGCGTCAATTGAATGAGTCTGCCGGGTTTGATGAAATGAACAATAGCATCAGTGTCGGTAGCCAAGATCTCAGGGGCAAAGCCATCATTAGCAGCCAGCAAATAAGCGCGGGCGGCTTTGACGATCTACGGTTATCAGTCGCTAATCAAGAAGGAACTTTCCCCAGCGATAAAGACAGTTCAGTCACTTTTTTAGGTGATGTGAATTTAACCGTCGCTAACCGTATTGACATAAATGCGGGTACGGTAGGTTGGCAAGGCCTGGATAACGCCAGCCAGGGCAAGGTAAATCTGCGTGCTGCTTATTTAAAAGTGGGGAAGGCTGCGGTGGGTAGTTTGGGTCCTGTTCCTCTTGAAACGCTCCCGCCACCAGTGACCGGTGGAGGCCAGTTTGCCGCCCATACCCAATGGACAGAGTTTTTTGCCAATTCACGCTGGGATAGTTTTAACCAGCTCAATTTTAATAGCCAGCATGATATTCGTGCCGTTGGGGCAACAACCTTGTTGGATAGCACAATTTATGCATCAACCAAATACTTGGGCAATTTAACCACTGCCGCCAACCTTAACTTGACGGCCAGCCAAATCTATCCCTCAACGCTGACAAACTTCACCTTTGCAATCAATAAGGATCAGAACCCCAAGGGACAAATCACGGTCGCCAATAGCGGCATAACAGACTCTTCGCCGCTGTCAGCAGCCGGCCAGTTGAGTTTTGAAGCCCCGATTATCCACCAAAACGGGAGAGTGAAAGCCCCGTTTGGTAAGCTTAACTTTACTGCCAGCCAAGCGTTGACGCTGGGCAAAGGCAGTATCACCTCGGTATCGGGTGCGGGGCAGCTCATTCCTTTTGGCAAAATTGATGCCGGGCAGGATTGGTTGTATCCAGTGAGTGGCGGCGGCATCGTTTATAACGCCCCGCCTGAGAAAGAACTGGTGTTGTCGGCACCCCAAATCGATTTACAAAAAGGCAGCACCGTTGACTTGTCCGGTGGCGGCGACTTGCTAGCGTATGAGTTTCAACCGGGTATCGGTGGTTCACAGGATTATCTGGGGGCAGATGGCTCCGCCATTCCCGATGCTGAGAAAGCTAACCCCGCCTCTTTTCAAGGCGGCTTTGCGGTGTTACCTAGCCTGGGTTCGGCGTTGGCACCTTACGACCCTAATCAAGCGCGACTCGCCGAGACTGATAGTTATACCGGCACCTACCAAGCTGATATGGTGGGCAACCAAGTTTATCTGAACGGCTCAAACCAACTTGCCGCGGGTTTCTATACCATTTTGCCCGCCCGTTATGCCTTGCTGCCGGGCGCATTCTTGGTTACCCCGCAATCGGGCAGCCAAGATCAGCGCACTACCAGCTTTAATGCAGCGGGTATACCGACAGTCGGCGGTTATCAAACCCTCGCTGGCACTAATACCCGCGATGCCCGCTGGAGCGGTTTTAAGATTGAAAATGGTACCGACATCCGTAAACATTCCCAGTATCAGGAAGCCACCGCAAACGACTTTTACGCCCAACGTGCTGTGCGTACCGAAACCCCCGTGCCTTTCCTGCCTAAAGACAGCGGTCAGATCGTCATTAAAGATGTCAAAGCCAAATTGGCACTGGCTGGCGATTTAAAAGTGAGCCCATTTTCAGGCGGCCGTGGCGCACGGGTGGATATTGCGGCGGAGCGGCTCACTGTTGTCAACAAACGCAGTGCAACGCCCACCGCCGGGTCACTTGAAGTGCTGGCAAGCGATTTAAATGCGCTTAAGGCGGGTAGTTTATTGTTGGGTGGGGAACGCAACAGCAACCCGTCCACGGGTGCCACTGATTTAAGCATTAGCTCGAAAACAGTAACTTTTGCCAACGGTGCCAACGTTCAGGGGACAGACCTTATCGCAGCAGCCAAGGAAGCAGTGATCGTCAAAACTGGGGCAAAACTCACCGCCAGCGGTGCAGTCAATACCGGGGATAAAAAGCTGAACATTGTTGCCCAGAACCAACAAAAAGTAGACGCATTTGGCGCTCCCGTTGTTGACACATCTGGCAACCCAATAATCGAAGTCGTGCCAGGATCAAGCGATGGCGCGTTTCTTAGGCTATCCAGCGACCAGCAAGTTCAGTTGAGCCGAGGGACACCGTCAGGCCCTATCCCTAATGGTGACCTAAATATCGAAGCAGGTGCCACCCTTTCTGCCAATAAATCCATGCTGCTAAATGCCAGCAATTCAACAACCGTGGCAGGTGATCTGCAAATGAAGGGCGGCTCGTTAAATTTGGGTGCTAATTCGGTCAACCTGGGTGAGGTGGGTGGTCTGTCATCGGCGAATGCGCTTAACCTGTCGAATACGGACTTAGCCAAATTAACCGTCGACGAGTTGATCCTAACTGGTCGCAATACCATCAACTTCTACGGTAATGTCGGCTTGCGCGATGCTAAAGGCGTGTTAAACCCACTCAACTTCAACCGTTTGGTATTGAATACCGGTGGTTTGTCCGGCTTTGGCACCGCCAACCAAGGTGCGGGTATCAAAGCTGACACGATGGCGTTTGCCAATGCCGCAAACGTTAAGGCCACCACCCAGGGGACAGGCCGTGGGCAATTAACACTGGCCGCGAACAGTTACAGCCAAGGCAATGGCACGTTCAACATCAATGGTTTTAAATCCGTGGCCATTGATGCGGCAAAAGACTTTACCGCCGCCGGTAACGGATCGTTAAATGTCAATGCCAACCTGCACCTGACCGCAGGCTATATCACGTCTCTTGGCGGCAAAACCCTGGACATTAATGCCAACGGCCATCAAGCAGTGCTAGACGGCCATGCCGATGCCATCGTGCCAAAAGGCGATGTATTCGGCGGCACGGTTAACGTAACGGCCAATACCGTTAACTTTAATACCAACGCCTTATTGCCGTCTGGCAAGTTGGGCTTGCACAGCTTGACCGGCAACGTGCTGGTTGGCGCACAAGCCAAGATTGATTTGGCAGGTCGTAAAGTTGCCTTTGGCGATACCTTTGATCACACATCGGGCGGTAAACTGAGTGTTGAAGCCGAGCTAGGGAAAATTACCTTAGCTAACGGTTCTACCGTTAACGTTAACTCTGGTGGCGGTAAAGCGGCCAGCGGCAAGCTGGAGTTTAAGGCGATTAAACAGCAGGTTGAACTGCTCGGCGATTTGAAAGCCCAGAGCGGTAGCGCCACGCTGGATGTGGCGAAGTTCAGCCCGAATAACGGATTTGACAGCCTGATGACGGCGTTGATGACGGCTGGCGTTTCCGACACCTTGTCCTTACGGGCGCGGCAGGTTGATATTACGCAAAGCGCAGGCAACAGCATCAGTGCTGACCATATCAAACTCACCGCTGATAAGGGCAATGTGCGTATTGCCGGTAAGCTGGATGCCAACGGCACAGATAAAGGCGGGGACATCAAGCTTTATGCCGGTGACAAAGTTATTTTAAACAAAGGCGCGGTACTTACCGCCAAAGGCACAACCAGCAAAGCCCAAGGTGGCAAGGTATTGTTAGCGTCTACCGATGCTGATAAGGACAAAATCAGCGGCATTGAAGTCAACAGTGGTTCCAAAATAGATGTCGGTGGCGGCGCACAAGGCCGAGGTGGTGAGGTGGTGTTGAAAGCCTTGCGAACTGCCGACAACAAAGGCGTTAACATCAAACCCATCGCCGGAAAAGTGCAAGGCTTTAGCGGCTTTTATGCCGATGCGGTTAAACAATACAGCAATGCCGATTTAGGTAATGACGGTGCGATTAATGCCGCAGACATCGCCAAATTAAAAGCCGAAACCGATGCCTACATGAAATCTGCTAGTGTGCTGAACGTCAGCAAAGACCTACGCCTACGTCCAAGTTTGGAGATCAACTATACGGGCGACCTGGCCTTAAAAGACAAATGGGACTTTATCGACTGGCGCTATGGCGGTAAGGGTAAAGAAGTGCCAGGTACGTTGGCAGTGAATGTCAGCGGTAATTTTACCCTGCAAAACTCTTTAACAGATGGCTTTAGAACTGAAACTGAAATTAAATCGGTGGATTATAATGATAACGGTAATTTAATTCATCTGACCAATAAAACGGTCAATAAAGATATTTTACAAACCAATGATTCCTGGTCTTACCAATTGACGGCAGGGGCGGATTTAGGCGGTGCCGACAATACCGCTGTAAACCGTTTGTCCAAGAATATAAAGCTGACCGCCAAAGCAGCTGTAGGTCAAATTGATCCGTTAAACCAAAACTTGGATTTGCTCACGACCGTAGTGCGTACCGGTACCGGCACTATCGATTTAACCGCCAGCGGCGATGTGGTTTTTGACGGTGGCCCTGTGCTAGATGCAGCGGGTAATCCGATTGACGACCCTAGCATATATGGTATTCCATCTGCCCCAATTGACGGCCCGATTGTATTCAATACAGCCGTTTATACCGCAGGCAAAGCTGAAGCCGGACAACGTTACGGCACTTTGAGCGGTGTTGCCGTGGCAACCAAGTACCCTGGCGAATTTCCGTCGGCAGGCGGCGATTTGACCATCAACGCCGGACATGACATTAAAGGCGCACTGACCCAGGATGCGTTTATCCGTAACGTCAGAATAGAAACGAATCGCAATTTGCTGATCAGGCAAGGTAGCACAGGCGATCCTGTCACCGGCAGCCCTGCAACCTCGACTGCCTGGGGCGTTAATTTTGCAGACTTCGCGCAGAATGTCGGTGCGTTTGGGGGTGGCCATGTTGCCATCAACGCGGGCAAAAATATCGACGATCTGGGTGTGACCATGCCCACTACCGGCAAACAGATAGGCCAACTCCAGAATCCTGATGACCCTAGTCAGGGTTTTGTAACAAATGCCCTACAAATTGACGGCGGCGGTGAGCTACAGGTGAATGCCGGTGGCGATATCGCCGGTGGCGTGTATTACCTGGGGCAAGGCAGAGGCGCACTGAATGCCGAAGGTGCGATTACCGGCACCCGCAACAGTGGTTTAGATCCAGACGCAAATAATTTCTGGTCTATCGCAGACCTAACCAAAGGCCCACAACTGTATATGGGCGATACCAAGCTGAGCTTAACGGCCAACAAAGGCATTGCCATTTCGGCGGTCTCTGATCCTATGATCTTGGATAGGGTTATTAAAGACCCCAGTACTCAGTCGAATATTTCTGGAACTACTAGCTTCTTTAGTTACAGCGCGGACAGTACGGTAAGCTTTAAATCGCTGGCGGGTGATGTCGGCATGGACTCAGATACGAGCGTATTAGCTGGGCTGGCATTTATTAATGACCTTCCTGAGTCTTTATCCAATATTTATCCTGCCAGCTTACAGACGACAGCATTCGGGGGTAGCGTGAAACTAGGGTTAGCCGGCGCAACTGCATCACTTTTCCCTAGTTCGAAAGCCAATGTGGACGTACTGGCTAAAGACGATATCAAAGGGATAGATGATGGCATTAGCATCAATAAGGCTACCTTTACCATGTCGGATGCTGATCTTGCATTATTGCCGACAGTCCTAACGCCAGTTAGAGAACCCACTAGGATAACAACACCCTCCAAAACACCGCTACACCGAGGTGATCAAAACCCCGTCAGATTTATAACCCAACACGGCAATATTGAAAACTTTAACTTTACCTTGGCTAAAAAAGCCATCATCACCAGTGGGCATGATATTAACAATGCTACTTTTGCTATCCAACATTCCAACCTGAAAGGCGATGTGTCGGTTATTTCGGCAGCGCGAGACATCCGTTATCGTGCTGGTCGAGACCCACTGACTGGCTCCTTAGAGATAAAGAACGGAACCATCCAAATAGCCGGCCCCGGCGATGTGTTGATTAAATCGGGTCGCACGATTGATTTGGGTACGTCCAACGGTATAGCAACCATCGGTAATGGGCCTGGTTTCTTCATAAACGATTCTATAGACGTGAGCAACTCTAACCTACCCGCATCCGGTGCTAACATCACCGTGCTGGCAGGATTGAACGGTGCGGAACCGAATTATCTGGGGCTTGAGAAGCTGGATGCCAATGTCCTGAAATACGCGGAAAACTACGGCAAATACCAGGCACTGGTCACCGAGTTTATGCGCCAGCGCACCGGCAATACCAAGCTGTCTACCAAGGCCGCGTTTGAGCAGTTTAACAAACTTGCGCCATCCCAATACGCAGCCTTACAGCCAAAATTTAACAATTTGACCAGTACCAAGTACACTGCCCTCATCGGCAACATTAAGCAAACCATGGTGCAGTTTATGCGCCAGCGTGTGCAGAAGCCAACGCTGACCGAAGCTGACGCATTAGCCCGTTTCGCCAAATTGCCAGCGGCGGAAACGGTTGCCGTCCAAACCCAGTTAAATACCTATGCCAATGAAATCCTGTTTACTGAACTGATTGATACTGGCTCGGCCTCTGCCGCCGATCCGACTGCGGGTAACCAGCGCGGCTTTGATGCGATCAACGCCTTGTATCCCGGCAATGCCTGGCACGGTGATTTAAACTTGGTGTTCAGCACCATCCAAACCAGAAAAGACGGCAATATCAACCTGCTGGTGCCGGGCGGCAATATTAACGTCGGGTTGCCAGTGCCGGGTGTCACTAAGGAAGCTAAAGATTTAGGCATTATTGCCAGCGGCAAAGGTGCGATCAATGCCTTCCTGGACAAGAATTTTAATGTTAACCAGTCACGGGTATTTGCTCTGGGTGGTGATGACATTAACGTCTGGTCATCACATGGCAATATTGATGCCGGGCGCGGTGCTAAATCGGCCTTTGCGGTGTCTGATCCGGTTTATAGCTTTGATGAAAATGGCAATTTGGTTGTTGACTTCCCTCCGCCTGTGTCCGGTAGTGGTATCCGTACCGCTGCGGCACTTAACCAGGCAAATGGAAAGGCGGGTAACGTTGGCTTGTTTGCACCGGGCGGTGTCGTCAACGCCAGTGAAGCAGGGATCGGCGGCAATAATGTCACCATTTCTGCAACGGCTGTTTTGGGTGCTGGCAACATTCAGGTGGGCGGCATTGCCACGGGTGTCCCTGCCGCATCAGTAAGCAGTCTGGCGGCAGGTTTAACCGGAGTCAGCAATTTGACCGCTAACGTCAGCCAAATGGCAGAAGCCTCCGCCGATATGAGCAAAGATAAAGACAAAAATAAGAAAAAACAACTGGGGACAATTAGTGTTGAGCTAATTGGCTTTGGCGCATAATTGGCTTGACGGAACTTTGTTGATTAACCTTAATGTGTGACGTGTGGGACAGTCGTAGGATGGATAAGCAACGCGCATCCATTAAATTCAGTCCAAGCTTGCACAGCCAGACGGGGCATGTTGCCCCGTCTGTAGGTTTCAGGTTGATTAAACGCAGCCACGTCATTTAAGTTTTGTGAAAACGTTAGGGACGGGGTTTCAAACCTGTCTCTTGATCACATTTTGCTTTAGAAATAGACTATACCCTATTAATAACCATAGGTTTTGTAGTAAGCATGATTCCAATAGACGAACTAGGG